>JAJTHC010000113.1 GCA_021299615.1 Vampirovibrionales bacterium | reverse complement strand
AAACCTCCTAAATTATTGATGCCCTGCTTGACTCATTGCCGACATAATGGCTTGATTACTACCACCGCCACTAGGAACCCCAGCCGATGCAAGAATTGCTTGCGTTGCTAAATCATCGAAAGACTTAGCAAAATCCCAGCCGTTTTGTTGCCGACCCAAAAGATCCGCCCTTTGTTGCTGTAAACCACTCAACGCCTGCTGATGATTCGTAAAATATGCCATAGGACGCATCAAGGCTTCACGCAGATTATCTCTCGTATTGCCGAAAGATTGTTGAGCCGCCAATTGTTGCTTGTACCACTCCATGTAAGCATCGTAAGCCGACGCCTGCGACTGTGTGTAAGCATCATTTAGCGAGTCGTCATAGTTCCGACGGAACTGGCTTTGTTGCAAGGCATCGTAAGCATTGCCTGTTTGACCATAAGCGTTCATGCGGTTATTCAAATCACGTTGACCTGTACTGAAGTTTCGTGACGCATTCCGCTGAAAATTGCTGTACATGGTATCCGCCAAAGGCATAACTCGTTGATTCCATGATTCCGTGGCATTCCGTGTGGGAGCCGTCGCCTTCAAAGATGCAAACAGGTTGTCATCCGACTGATCCAAGACATTTTGCTGATTCTTTGTAATTACAGGTTTGTAATTACCGCCACCAGTCAAAGAGCCAAAGGGCGAAGTGAAATCAATCGGCTTTAAAGCATTCAAGGCATCCTTAGAACGCTTTCTATTGCCTAATCCGCCAAAAACTGAACCTAGTAAACTCATTAGATACCTCCTCCTGTGCGATACGGAACTGAAACCAATTGTTGCTTTTTGTGAAACGAATGGTCATGCTTAATCGGCATGTAGCGGTTAATCAAGTAACTCACGGCATCAAACATGTGACCGCTGAACTTTAACGCCTTGTCTTTATCTATTTGATTCGTCGTAGGCTCTTCTACAACGCTTGTCCCGTTGATGTACTTAAGATTTTCCATGTTCCAAATGATTTTCTTACATTTTGGCGACACCAAAACCCGACGCACACCGTCCCGATTGCAAACGGCGGCGTTCCATGCCTGAATACGATCCATGATTGAACCGTTGCTTGTGGGTAAATTGGTTGAAACACGATGATACCCAAAGGATGACAACGTGTTAAGGATGATCGTGTAATCCGTCGTGCCAACATTCTGTGCTTTTGTCGCCCTGTTTTGACCAGACGCATCACCAGTGACAATAACCACTCCTTGATGCCCCTTATAACGCATGGCGAACTCTTCAGACGCTTGATGCGTCGTCGTGTTCTCAATGGCGATTTCATCGAAGAAGCAAAACGAGCCGTTGACGTAATGAGCAATGCCCCAGCACATCGGATCCACGTTAAAATCACAGGTCAAGAAAATATCGGCGTTCTTGTCGTATTCACACGTAGGGCTTACGTTGGCTTCTGTCCACGTCTTGCAGACTAAGCCACTGGCATAATCGCCGTCTTCACCTAGCACGTTAATGCGGAAATACTCATCGTCAAAGGTTTCTTTCATGGACATGACATAGCTCTCATTTAAGGATTTATTATCACTGGTAGGGGCGATGATACGGCGTTTGTTAATGATGGTAACTTTACCGTCTTCACCAGTTAATTCTTTACGACCGCCATTCAACACAAAATGCTTATGGATCCAGCCCTTGACGGCTTGAGGGTTTGTTGTGCCAAACAAGCGGTGACAATCGACGCCCTTTGCCCGAAGGCGTGACAAAACCATGTTAAACGTCGCTTCAGGAAGCTGTGAGCCTTCTTCCATGTGACACCATGCCAAGTTCAAGGACTTCAACCGTTCAGGATCACGCCCACCCATGAACAAGATGTGCGAATCCCATTGAGGGAATGAAATGCGAGCCTTGCCATTGCCCCCACGCTTGATGTAATGGATTCCTGACTCCCAGCCAAAGGCTTCAAAGTGATCCTCATACGCCCTTAGTGTCGTCTCTTCAAGCAAAGTGAAGGTATCGGCTACCACGAGTCCAGTCTTGCCTTTGTACTTGTTGGAAAGCAAAATACCAAGCAACGAGCCGATAAATGTCTTGCCCGAGCCGTAGCCACCCTGATAGATGCACATATCCAAGTCAACATCGGCATCACGCTGAATGAATTGCTTTTGCTTGTCCCAAAATTGGGTATAGGGGACGATGCCTTGAAAACTCATAGCGTGTCCCCCAAGTCAAGTTCAGGCAAGCCCACAATCCCAAAGGTTTCGGCGGTATCTGCCACGTCCTTAAGGTCAATGAACTTGCTAAACACAGCACAAACCAACTTCACATCAAACGCTTCATAGTTGTTCAAAACCTGAATGCCAAAAGCCAGTGCTTGCCCCTTGGCAACGGATACAACCTTGGAATGCTCAAGAGCCAACGCCTTAGCAAGTTCGAGCTGGTAAAGCTTTTTTTCTTCGTACCAGCCAGCCTGATACGCATGACGTGACACGCTCCCACTGGGTAATTCGTACTCAAGGTCGAGCTTTGAAGGTGAAATGCCTTGAATATAAAGCGGATGAATACTAACCCAATCCGTTCCACGGCGAACGACGGTTTTTTTCTTAGCAGGCGTTTTGGTTTCGCCCTTTTTGGTGCTTTTCTTTGGGGTAGTCATGCTTATAATTTAAAGCTTTTAAAGAGAAAACAAAAGCACGTTTCTACTTATTCCCTAAGATATTGGGATTTTTTCTTATCCATGAGAAAAGCAAGCTTCACCCTGAGGGCAGTAAGCTCTTGTTCAGGCAGTTCTAGGCATTCACGGAAGATACGTTCAACTTCTTCCAGAGGAATCATCCACCAGCCTTTGGTTTCTTTGATGAGACATCGTTTTGCTTGAATTTTACCCGATTCACACCAGTAGTTTATTTTCCTATGGCACATTGATGGGTCATAGGGTTTGATCAGTCGGGCGAATTGCCCAGTTCGCAGAAAGTACATAGGCGACCTCCAAATGGCTAAAACAACACTTGAGAGGTTGTTATTTTGGCACACTTCACGAGGCTACTCCAGCGTATCAGAATCCGCCGAATCTGTCAAATCCACTATGTTAAATAAAGTTAGTTCAATAAGTTAGTATTCCTTACATTTTAAAAAACTGAAACTCAATAGGGAATGTAATTCTTCATTAAGTATATCAGTTATTACAAAACCATTACATTACTACTTTCATAGTTGTAATGTGTGTAACTCAATAATAACGGCAATACTTCAATAAGTAAGTAAAAATAACATCCTTACATGGAAATATACACCCACATACGCACGTACATACACACATACACCTATACATATATATATTTTTCTTACGTGTCTATATATATATGGTAATTTGTGTAATGCTGTAAGGATGTAGTCACCTCAAGGGATTGAGGCATTACTACTTCATTACATATAGTGATTTAAAATGTAAGGATTAGTTAAAATGTATATCCAGCTATACAAAGTGTGTAAAAATTACACTTATTGTATATTTTACACTATGTATAAAACACGATCGTAAATAATTGTTAATAAATGTAAAAAATTGTAACAGGTTTTGTAATTTTCAAGTCCTTTCGTATAGTGTGACGGATACAATAAATAAAAACGATACATTTTAGTATGCTTTCAGCTTCACCTAATGGAACCAATTTACCGCATCCGTGGAGTCCGATTCCACATAAAGCATGGTTGTTTGAATATCAGAATGCCCCAATAAAGACTTCGCTTGTGGCAATGGCATCCCTTCATTCACCCACCACGTGGCAGCGGTGCGACGCAACCCATGCCAGCAAATATCGATTCCGCTGGACTTGCTTAAGCGTTGTATCGCTTGGCTACAGGCGTTGTACGTCATGCCTTCCAATAGTAGCCTATCCCCTTGATGCTCATGCTTAAGCCAGCTCTTCGCCACTTGTGCCACCTCTTTGGGGAGCGGAGCATAACGGAGCTTCATGCCTTTACCTAGCACTTTAATTCGGTTTTGCTCAAACTCAATAGCTTTCACAGGTAATTCTAAACATTCGCGGATCCTTAATCCTGAATACCCTGTGAGCATGAGCAACAGGTACATCCTAGCCCTTTGGTAGTCGTTGCGTCCTTCTCTCATGCTGTAATGGTTGTGCTTGATCAATTGATGCAACTGGTCTTTGGTGATCTTCACACGCTTAGCAGGAACGACCCTGTAAGGGCGAGCCTTGCTTAAGGCTTCCACGTCTTGCTCTGTTTTGAAGCCACGCTTGGCAAGGTGCTTCAGGAAGCTTTTAACCGCTTTAAACGCTTGAATCTTCATACTGTAATGGCAGGTTTCGGCGTTCATGCCGACCCGAGAAAACGCCAGTTCCAGATTATCGACGTTGATAATCTCGATGCTTGGCTTCTGTTTGAGCCAACGCCAGTAGTAACCCATGGCACTAAGATTTGTCTGAACACTTCGTGGGAGCAGGGGCTTCTTGTAGCCGTACCCTGAACGCATCGCCTCCTTCCATGACGTTAAGGCATCCTCATAGGGGATGCTTGGCATCTTGACGGCTTTGTCTTGGTGGAGCCGTTTGATCTTCTTTAATGTGGCAGGATTTAACCGCCACTTGCCGTCTATTTTAACGGCTTTAATAATGCCACGTTGTACCCATTTTCTAATGGTGTCGTAGGGGACGCCTGTTAGAATGGGACAGTCAGTTAATAGTATGGTGTTCATGTATGCGTCTCATTTCAAGGGTTTCGGACGTATCGTTTGGCATTCTTTGGGACAAAGCTTTGATTTTGACCTAAAAACGACCGTGTGACACACAATTTTTGAATAAGACACCAGAGACGCAATCCAGTGTTTATAACGGTTTCAAGAAACATGTGCCTGATGCGACTCGAACGCATGACCTTCGGCTTCGGAGGCCGACACTCTATCCAACTGAGCTACAGGCACAGATTGTTTCTTTCTTCTGTTGAGTTTACAATAGACATAACAGAATAACAATTGGAAGCCTTATGCAGATTAAACCGTCTCGTCAGCTTGTCACACAACCGCACCGCAATGCGTGGTTAGAAATCAATCTTGCCGCCTTAGAACAGAACATCCGCTGGTGGCGAAAAAACACGCCTGCTCATCAAGCCCTCATGGCAGTCGTCAAAGCCGATGCCTACGGTCACGGAGCCTTAATCGTCACGCCGATTTTAAAAGCCTGTGGCGTCACGCACTTGGGCGTTTCTAATGTGGATGAAGCCTTGCAACTGCGTCAAGGCGGTGTGGAAATCCCTATTTTGGTGCTGGGGGCTACGCCTGAATGGGCGTGGAATCTCGCCAGTTCGCATGATGTTCAGCTCACCGTCTTTAGTCAACGAGACATTGACTGTTTGGCTCAAGTGAAGCACCCTACCGTGGTGCATTTAAAAGTCGAAACAGGTATGCACCGCTTGGGAGCCTCCCCTGAACTCGCCTTAGACCTGCTTCAACAGCTTCGTACCATGCCTCATGTAAAGGTGGAAGGGCTTTTTACGCACCTTGCCAAAGGCGAAGACGAATCCGCCACGCTTGAGCAATGGCAGGCTTTTGAAACAGGCGTGCTTCAACATTTGGATGAATTACCCCCTTTGGTGCATTTTGCGAATACGCCAGCGACCCTTGCCTTGCGAGCGTCTACAAACCCTTTGGCGAAAGAGGTCATCAACACCTGTAATTTACTGCGTTTGGGGATTGGACTTTGGGGATACGACACCACAGAAGCGGATTTGCTCCCTGTCATGGGCTTAAAGGCACGCATCAGTCACTTGCAAACGCTCAACGCAGGCGAAGGCGTGAGTTACGGACATCGTTTTCACACCACGCAAGACGCTTCCGTGATTGCGACCATTCCTTTGGGTTATGCGGACGGCATTCCTCGATGCTTGTCGAATCAGCTTAAAGGACGTTACATGGGGCATTTGATTCCGCAAGTCGGTACTATTACCATGGATCAAATGATGTTTGACGTGACGGACGTGGTGAAGTCGGGCGTTTTAAAGCGTCCGCCGAAGGTGGGGGATGTCATTACTTTGCTAGAACATGGTGAAGTCGGGCAGTTAGAAAGAGATACAGACGCCCATGGCTTAAGCCTCAATCATTGGGCGAGTATGGCGGCGACGATCCCCTATGAGTTGATGTGTGGCTTGAGAGTTCGCTTGCCTCGAAGTGTAGTACGGTAGAACATTTTTCATATAGCCAAGTTTAGAGTTTTCAGTACAGTAGGCTATTCTAGGCACCTAATGTTTTTTGTGCGGGCGTGTAGAGCGACCTACATAAAAAACAAAAAAATCGTAGCGACAACGAAGATGGCAAATGCTATTTAAAATGTGAATTGGTATTGTTGAAAGGGCTAGTTTTTTTTAATGATTTGTGATATAAAGAAAGAATACTCTTTTAAATGTTTACTACTTTTATATGTAGATTAACAAGCCTGCAATACATAAAACAAGGAGCGTTCTTCTATGATGGTTCAATTCGATGTCGCCAGAGATGATATTTTACAAGCCGTGAACTCCGTGCAACGAGCCACCGCCACTCGTGTAATTCAGCCCATTTTGTCGAACATTTTGTTTGAAGCGTCTGAACTAGGCACTTTGCGTTTGTCTGCCACGGACTTAGACTTTTCCTTGCAAACGCTGATTAAAGCCGATGTTGCCACCGCAGGCAAAACGACGCTGTCGTCTCGTGTATTGTCCGAAATCTTGGCGAAATTACCGCCGAAGTCCACCGTGACCTTTCATGTGGATTTAAACGTACAAAGTTGTAAGCTTTCTTGTGGTTCCGCCACCTTTGAGCTTCGCACCCTGCCTGCCGAAGAGTTCCCTGCGGTCCCTGCGATCGACCCTGCTGTCGCCGTTGAACTGGACTTAGATGCCTTGGTTCGAGGCATCAAGCAAAGCGAGTTTGCCGCTTCCAAGCAAGATTCTAACAATATATTAGGTGGGATTTACTTTAAATTAAGTGGCGGTGTTTTGGATATGGTCGCCACAGACGGCTCTCGTTTGGCTCGACACACTGAAAACGTCGAAACGGGCGAAAATACGCCGAGTTTGGCTCATATTATTCCTGCCAAAACCTTGCAAGAGTTCCAAAAACTCGTTTCTACCTTTGGTAAAGCCGACGGTGAGAAGGTGGCGATTGCTGTGAAAGACGGACAAATCTTCTTGAGTACGGAACGCTATAATGCCGTGTCTCGCTTGTTGGACGGTCAATACCCTCGTTATGAGCAGTTGATCCCGAAAGAATGTAATATTTCTGCAGTGATGAACCGTGTTGCCTTGATGTCTGCCCTAGATAGAACCTCTGTTTTGGCGAATGATCGTACGCAAATTGTGAAGATGAACTTCGCCAACGATCAAGTTCGTTTTGCGGCGGATACCCCTGATGTCGGCAACTCTCACGATTCGATGCCTGTTCAGTTTGACAACCCCAATGAGCTTCAAATTGCCTTTAACTTCAAGTTCGTACTTGATGCGTTGAAAGTCATGAATGGCGATGAAGTGCGTTTGGAAACCAATGGATCGCTGGCACCGACGTTGTTTAAGGATCAAGCCACGCCTGATCAATACCTTTGTTTGGTCATGCCTGTTCAGGTGAAATAAATAAGACTTTTGTATCTAGGGTTTCTTTGTGATATTCTTTAGAATATCTAATTTAGCAAGGTGGATGATGTGTTAGTTGAAAGTCCTACAAGTCAAGAGAATACAAGTCAAGAGAAAGAATGCCTAATGCTAGACATCAAGGAAGCCAAACTTGTCATCCACGGTCAACACCCTTTAGAAGGGCGTATTCGAGTTTCAGGGGCTAAAAACTCGGTGCTAAAGCTCATGGCGGCGGCACTTATTTCTGAAGAAGAAACCATTATTCGCAACGTACCTGCTTTGACGGATGTGTCCGTTATGGCGAAAGTCCTCAATAGCTTAGGCAGACAGGTTGAAGTAACGGGCGACCAATGCGTGATTCAGGCAGGAAGCATCACGCAGACCGAAGCCCCTTACACGCTGGTGTCTCAAATGCGAGCGAGCTTTAACGTACTCGGTGCCTTAGTGGGACGCTACCGCACCGCCAAAGTCCCGCTCCCCGGTGGATGTTCCATCGGCAAGCGTGGCGTGGATATTCACATCAAGGGCTTGCAAGCCTTGGGCGTGGATATTCATGTGGAACATGGCATTGTGTATGCCGAAGCCCCCAATCTCAAAGGCGGGCATTTTACGTTGGATATGCCTAGTGTGGGAGCCACAGAAAACCTATTGCTGGCATCTGTTTTGGCGTCAGGCACGACGATCCTAAGCAATGTGGCTCAAGAACCTGAAATTCAAGACTTGGTCGGTTTTTTAAATGCCATGGGCTGTAAAATCGACGGTGCAGGCAGTTCTGAACTGATGATTGAAGGGGTTTCCCCAAGCGATTTAAACGCCGTCGACTACACCGTAATGCCTGATCGCATTGAGTGTGCCAGCTTTATGGCGTGCGTCCTTTCCGCTGGAGGCGACGTCTTGGTCGAACAGGCTCGCCCTCGTCACATGACGGCGGTGTTGACCAAGTTCCGTGAAATGGGGGCCTATGTGGAAGTCGTGGGAGATTCCGCCTTGCGTGTGATTCGTAAATCCACCCAACGGCTTAAAGCCACCGATGTGATGACCAACTTTTACCCAGGATTCCCCACCGATTTACAATCGCCGATGATGGCATTGATGGCTCAAGCCGACGGTGTGAGCATGATGTCTGAAACCATTTACGAAAACCGCTTTAAGCATGTGGGTGAACTCAACCGCATGGGGGCGAACATCCAAGTCAAGGGAGATGTCGCCATTGTCAACGGCGTGCTTTGTTTGTCTGGAGCGAGTGTTAAAAGCCACGACTTGCGTGCAGGCATGGCAATGGTGATTGCAGGGCTTGGAGCCGAAGGCTATTCGAGCATTTACAACTTACGGCATTTGGATCGTGGGTATGAATGCTTGCATGAAAAGCTTTTGGCGATTGGGGCTCATATAAAACGTGTACCTTTAAGTGAAACCGAAGCCGAACAGCTCCTCGATACTCTATACTAAGAGTGTACGTTGGATAAAATGGTTTATGGTCTCTTCGTTGCCGACTTTATCTTTCGAACGCTATATGAATAAATAGTGGGAAATTTAAAAGGGCAAAACTGTGATGAACGCTCAAAACAACAACGCTTCCGAATCCACCAAGCAAAAAGTCAGACGCTGGTACGACACCGACCCCGTCCTACTTGAAGTCTTGAATTTTATG
This sequence comes from Vampirovibrionales bacterium, assembly GCA_021299615.1. GTDB lineage: Bacteria > Cyanobacteriota > Vampirovibrionia > Vampirovibrionales > JAJTHC01 > JAJTHC01. Next base: position 1,865 of record JAJTHC010000113.1, on the reverse strand, counting down.
GAGTTGGCTCCCAAAGAAGCTGAAGCCTATGCGAAATGCCTCATTGCTGGTGTTGAAAAACACGCCCCTTCTAAAGCCTTGCAAGACGTCTATGCGTCTTTTGAAGACCCCAACCGTCCTAAAAACCGTTGGTATGATGAAAATCCCACGCTTTCCAAAGCCATTGAATTGTTGAAAATGATGCCGCCTGAAACGCAACGCCTGGCAGCGATGCAGTTCATTGAAGCCACGAAGTCCGACCCGATTACCTATGCGATTCTGAAAGAAAGCTTTGCGGTTTCTGAACTCGATTTATCTTACCTTGATGAAGATTACGACGATGCAACCTTGTATGTGCCGTATCAAGCCAGTTTAGAAGAAGGCAATCCCACTAAGGAAACGGCGAATCAGTCGAATCCGCAAGGGGAAGGCACCAACAACGCCATTAAGAAGAATAAAGAAGCCAACGACTTGGGAAAGTCCTAAGCAGGCAGGGGGTGACAAGCCGTCACTTGAGCTTGCCTGATGACGTGCAGAACACGATGGCTGAAGGCTTTCGGCTCTTTGAGTTGGGGCGTTTTTGGGAAAGCCATGAAGCGTGGGAATCAGGGTGGAACGAGCTAGCTCGCAGTCATCAAAAGATTTTCGTGCAGAGCTTAATTCAAATCGCAGCGTGCATGGTCTTGCTTCAAGACGGCAGAACCAACGGCTTCAACCGCAAGCGTCAGCAGGTGCAGCAAAAGTTGGCTGGTTTTGAGCAAGTGGACATCGCCTCGATTCACGGCATCGCCCTCGATACCTTAATTCAGATCATTTCAGAACTCGAAACACTTACGCCCACATGGGTGGCGACGCAGTTATTTCGATCCGCTTCTTTCCCTAAAAAGGAGCCGTCTTCTCATGCTTAAGGGACTCTTCAAATTTATCATTTTCATGGGAGCCTGTTTGTTCCTGTTGGTTTTGGGCTTGTATTGGGGAGAAATCAAAACACGCTTGCTTCAATACCAGGCCTTGAATGACATTCAAACCGCCTTTCAAAAGAATCATCCCAAAGAAGCGAAAGCCCTGCTTGAAAAAAATGTCAAACGCTTCCCCCAAGAGCCTATTTTTCACTTAAGGCTGGCTCATTATCTCCACCAAACCAAGCAATGGGAACAAGCCAAAACCCAGTATGAAGTAGGTTTAAAGCTCAACCCTACCGCCTATGACTATCAATATAATTACGCACGACTCCTCATCCAGCTCCGAGACGTCAACGGAGCCATCCAACTCTACCGAGAAATCTTGAATGAAAAGCCAAACCACCTAGGGGCGTTAGTCGATTTAGCAGGGGTGTATCGCTTTGCAGGTAACCGTGCCGATGCCTTGGGCTTCAACGAAGAACGCTTGCCCTTGTGGAATTGGTCTCGTTATTATTATAGTCTAGCCTTGAGTCAAAACCCCGACATCATTAAGGCATGGTACGGACTCGCCGAAGTCTTACAACGAGACGGACAGTTTAAGCCCGCTTCAGCAGGTTACTGCCAAGTCATTCACCGCATGCCGAACTATCCGCTGGCGTGGTTTAATTTGGGCTTAAGTCAGTGGTATGAAGGGCATCAAGAAAATGGCATGAAATTGATGAATTGGGCGTTGCAAAGTGATCATGCCAGCCCTTATAAGGGTTTAGCGAGTGAGTTTACGACGATTCATGCGTTGCGTCAAACGTATTTCTTGGTGCATAAAAAGCCCCTGCCGTTTACCCACTTCCCCGATGAATGGATCGAGAAATTGAACGATCCACACCCTAAGAAGCCATGGGTGGATGCCGACTTCCCCGAACCGTTGTTAGAAGCCTGCCAAGGCTGGGTGCAACCCGAATTGAATGTGAAGCGTCCGACATTGAT
>JAJTHC010000275.1 GCA_021299615.1 Vampirovibrionales bacterium | reverse complement strand
TTCCCCTAGTCTAGCATGAAAACGCTCTATAAATAGCGACGAGGGTTGACGGGACGACCGTTGATCCGCACTTCAAAATGCAAGTGAGCCCCTGTTGAATAGCCTGTTGAACCCACGGCTCCAATGGTTTGCCCCTTTGCCACGTTCGTGCCACGAGACACCCCTAAGCGAGACAAGTGACCATAAAGCGTTGCATGCCCCTTACCATGGTTGATAATAATGCACTTACCGTAACCACCGTACCAGCCTGCCATGACCACACGCCCACCGTCTGATGCTTTAATGGGTGTGCCTGTGGGACGAGAAATATCCAAGCCCGTATGATTCAAACGTGTACGGTGAATGGGGTGAATACGATAGCCAAACCCTGAAGTGATGCGTCCCACAACAGGCCAAATAAAGCGACCTGTCGAGCCTTTAACGCCCTTCACATAACCCCTTAAGAGTCCTTCGATTTTTTCAGATTCTGCGAGTAGTTCTCGTTCTTTTTTCTCATAATACTTGGCATCGCTGGCATAGCGTTGCTTCATGCGTTCTTCTTCAACCTTTTGAGCATAAAGATTTATCTTCAAACGGCGAATTTCGCCAACAGACGTCGCTTTTTTTTGGCGTTCGTTCAATAAAGAATGTTGCTTGGCTTTTAAGGCATTGGTTTCTCGCTTCAAAGCATTGAAAATACGAGCATCTTGACTTAAAATGCGTTCTTGAAAGTAGAGGGTATCCACCATATCAGAAACACTTTCAGATGATAAAACCTGTTGCACCATGCTTACCCGACCGCCCTTAAACCAATGACGGATCCGTACACCCATGAGCTTACCTAAGCGAGTGGTTTTACCAATGGTGCTGTCTAAATCACGTTGTAGATATTGAATAGAAGAAGTCGTATAGTTAAGCTGGGTTTCTTGATGTTCCAAGGCTCGTTGCGTACGAGACAATTCAATCTGCTTGGTAATGAGTCTGTCTTGATGATAACGTACATAACGCAGTTTTTCGTAGCGTTTTTGTTGAAAGGTCATGCGTTGTTTGTCTAAATCTTTTTTCTTTTCTTTCAGCACCACTTTATTGACGGCAAGGGCTTCAGGAAAAACAAAAGATTCGCAAGGCAAAATAAGCGAAACCAATAGAAATAAAGACACAAGACCAAGCAACCCTACCGAGAAAGAAGGGGAATATCTATTAAAGGTGGAGTTTAAAAGATGCAATTCAGTGCCTCACGGAACATCAGAGATACAAATCACTCAAGATTTGTATCAGTCTAGCACAGACGCCACAAAAAGACAAAGCACACCCATTAAGCCAACGCCGTGGGGCGTTGCCCTGCTTGCTCGATGCGTTCTTTGGCAAGCGAAATGGCGGCATCCAAGGTGTTGATGTCACGTTCTTCCGCCACACGAAAAATACGTTGAGCCGTCTCATAAATGCCCTTGGTTTTTTCCGTGGCTTCTTCAAGCGTGCCTTTCGCCAGTTCGGTAGACAAGACAATGACTCCGCCAGAATTAATCGCAAAATCAGGGGCAAATAAAATGCCTTTTTGACGAATCTCATCCGCCACTGATTTTTTCGACAAGGGATTATTCGCCCCACCCGCAATCACTGATGCCGACGTATTCGCAATCACTTTACTGGTCAAAGTCCCACCAATGGCGTTGGGAGACAAAATATCCGCTTTTACGTTCCAAATCTCGTCAGGTTCCACAATTTTAATTTGCGGAAACAACTCCACACAACGTTCCACCGCAGGAGCGTAAGTGTCTGTTAGAATGACGTTAAAATGGGCGTGTTCATATTCCTTTTTCAAGTGCGTCAACATATGGTAAGCGACCTTGCCAGCCCCTTGAATGGCAATGGTTAAGCCTTCTAAGCTGTCTTGCCGGTGCTTGTAGGCAACCGCCGATTTAATCCCTTGAAAAACGCCCAAGCCTGTCAAGATCGCCGAATCGCCCAAGCCGCCTTTTTCAGGAGGCAACGCAGACACATAAGGCGTGGCGTCCTTCATAATTTCCATGTCTGCACTGGTGGAACCAATATCGGTGGCGGTAAAGTAAGCCCCTCGCAAGGCTCCTATGCGTTTACCCATGGCTCGCACGAGTTCTGGGGTTTTGACTTGCCCAGGTTGTAGCCAAATAACCGCTTTGCCTCCGCCGTAATGCATATTTGCCAAGGCGTTTTTGTAAGTCATCGCTTCTGAAAGTTTGAGCACGTCTTCAAAAGCGGCTTCTTCGGTGGGGTAATGCATCATACGGCAACCGCCCAAAGCGGGTCCTAAACTTGTGTTATGCAAGGCGATAAAGCCTTTTAAGCCTGTTTCGTCGTCTTGTACGACGAAAACGCCTTCGTGTCCCAAAGCATTTAAGCGATCAAATAAAGCCGTCATGTTGTCGTTCCCAATCTATATTTAGGCTACAATAAAGATTAGTTTACGACAAAGAAAAGAAATTGCCAAATAAAAAATGCCGACAGTTTTCTTAGGGCTTGGCTCTAATCTCAACAACCCTGAAGTTCAATTAAATCAAGCGGTTGAAGCCTTGAAAACGCATCCGCAGATTGCACGCATCCAGCGAAGTGCGTGGCATGCTAGCTCCCCGATGCACTGCCCCGAAGGTTCGCCTGATTTTTTAAATGGCGTGGTCATGCTTGAAACCACTTTAACTCCCGATGCCTTACACGAGCTTTGTCAATCCCTTGAAGCCCAAGCAGGTCGATTGCTTAGGGAAGCACGGCTCCTGAACGCCCCTCGCCCCTTGGATGTGGACATTTTGTTTTATGGGGATCTCATCTTGAATACGACGGATTTGGTGATTCCGCACCCTCGCTTGCAGGATCGTGCCTTTGTCTTGGCACCGATGCTCGAACTCGCCCCCAACTGGGAGCATCCGCTTTTAGAGCAGTCTATCACCGCTCTTTTTGAGGCTTTGTAGCTGTCTTTGCCTTGTCCCCTCTCCCAATTTTAGGAGAGGGCAGAGAACGTCTTTAGACGTTCGAGGGTGAGGTTAAACTTTAGACTCCGTTTGTTAGTTTAACCGCCCCCTAACCCGTCGAAGCTAAAGCTTCTCTTGGGAAAGAAAACCGTTGGTTTCCTCTCCCAACCTCTCCATCCTAAAGAAGTAGATTCACTTCGTGAATGAGAAAGGTGTTTGCCCTCCTAAAATCAGGAGGGGGGACAAATCCACTGTTTAATTCTTTAAACCATTAGACTTCCCTTTTTTCGTCTTTGCGTTATACTTTATTTATATAGTGTAAACGAAAGGAACCCTCTCCCATGGCAAACGCAACTCGTGGATTATTCATCGCTGGCAATTGGAAAATGTTCAAAACCAATACCGAAGCTCGGCAGTTCGTGCTTGAACTCGCCCAAAACAACCCCACGCATCCGCAGGTAGACGCTTGGGTCGCCCCCAGCTTCACACTTTTAGCAGGAACCGTTTCTAACATTCAACAAGCTGGCATTCGCTTGAATGTGGCGGCTCAAAATGTGGAATCTGCCCTAGAAGGCGCCTTTACAGGAGAAGTTTCCGCCAAACAACTCAAGGATGTCAACGTCGCTGGCGTAATCATTGGGCATAGTGAACGTCGTTCCTATTACAATGAAACCAACGCAAGCGTCAATGCGAAAACCAAAACAGCGTTGGCTCAAGGCCTTTTGCCGATCGTCTGTGTGGGTGAAACACTCGCCGAACGTGAAGCCGAGCAAACCGATACGGTTGTAACCGCTCAAACCCTTGAAGGCTTGGTGGATTTAACGCCTCAACAAGTCGCCACCATCGTGATTGCGTACGAGCCTGTTTGGGCGATCGGTACAGGCAAGGTTTGCGAAACGCCTGAAGCCAACCGTGTTTGTGGCGTGATTCGTCAGGTTTTAGCGGAACAGTTCGGAGACGTCACCGCTCAAGCCGTGCGTATTTTGTACGGCGGAAGCATGAAGCCCGACAACGCCGAAGGCTTATTGGGTAGTTCTGATATTGACGGTGGCTTAATCGGCGGAGCCAGCTTGCAAGCGGATTCCTTTGCTCAATTGCTAGCGATCGCAAAAACCACCGTCGAAAAGCTTGAAACGGCTCGTGTGTAAGGGCTAGTCAATTTACTAGTTTCAAATGTTTTATAGCCAAATTGATAATTTCCTGTACTTGGCTATACGTTGTCGCTACGATTATTTTGTTCTGTTATGTAGGTCTATCTACACGCCCTCACAAAATAATCTAGGCTCCTAGTCTAGCCTAAGTACAGAAAACTCTAAATTCAGCTATAATCCTCCCTTTTTCAAGAAAAAGGGAGGATTGTTTTTAACGGAATTAAAAAAACGTTACAAACTGTTAGATTAGGCAATTCTTAAGAGAATCTTGCCTTTATTAAAGTACGAAACACAGACTTCCTTCCTTCCCCAACACACACCCCACACCCCACACATGGACCCCATCCAGAGAACATTCATGCACACCAACATTTTTTATGTCCCCCTTTGGCGTGCATTCTATTCGTTCAGCTTTTTGAATTGAATCGATTTACTGGATGACCCCTCTAATCCCTTGGTACTCCCTTTCTAATTCACTGTTCATTTTATTCAACCTTATAAGCACCCTTACTGTTCACCCCTGATAGAAAATAGAGAAATATAAAACATGACATCACAACCAGTCAATCCTAAAAATCCTGTTAGTCCTGAAACCATTCAGCGTTACGTTGGTGAAGAAGGCATTGTGGGTCCTGCTCACGCAGCTAAATTAGCCGTCGAAGCCTATGATAACAAAGAAATTCCCTTATCTCAATTTTTTGCTAAAATTGCTACAGATTTTTCTTTTTCCAAAGCCCTTTCTTCAGTTGATGGGGACAATACCACAATTAGTTGGAAAGATCTCGCTCAGCTTGCGGCGGGTAAAGACTTTATTGCTAAAGCCGATGTGGGTACTGTGCCTGAACTTGACCAAGACACGCTAAGTAATTTAGTGGCTTTAAGCAAATTACGTCCTATCGCTGCGACTCAAAGTGTTTGGAATCCCTATGGTACAGCTTCCTATGCTCAAGCACCTTATGCTCAAGGAATGCAAGGAGGCTACCCCCCACAGCAGGCTCCTTATGGACAAGGAATGCAAGGAGGCGACCCTCCACAGCAGGCTCCTTATGGACAGGATCCTTATGCTCAGCAACAAAGCTATGGACAAGACCCTTATGCCAATGCAGGCTTTGGTCTAAATGCATCGTACCCACAACCATACGCTATGCCGCATTCAGGATCGCCTTCCTATAATGTTGGAAACATGCCTTACTATCCTGTACAGCCCACGCCCCAGGCACCCATTTATAATATCTATAAATATTACAATACAACAAATAACTATAATACTTATAACAATCAGGCTTACAATACTTATAATAATCAAGCTTATAATCAACAACGATATAATATGCCGATGAATTA
>JAJTHC010000002.1 GCA_021299615.1 Vampirovibrionales bacterium | reverse complement strand
TGCAGGTTTGCAAGTCTGTTGCGGTGGCATTTTAGGCATGGGCGAAAGCGAAGATCAACGCCTTGAACTACTCGCTGCGTTGACGGCGTTGGAGCATCCCCCTGAATCGATCCCCATTAACTGCTTGGTGGCGGTGGAAGGGACTCCGCTTGAAAACCAAGCCCCTGTGGATCCCCTTGAGTTGGTGCGTCTGATTGCCACGACTCGACTTTTATTCCCGAAATCGAAGGTGAGACTTTCGGCTGGGCGTTTGAGCTTAAGTGATGAAGCCCAAGCCTTGTGCTTCTTGGCAGGGGCGAACTCCATTTTTAGTGGAGAAACCCTCTTGACGACACCGAACCCCGAAGCGAGTCGGGATGCTCAACTCTTTGCCAAGCTCAAGCTCGTGGCGGTTTAGACCAGAAAAGAAAACCATCTTTCTATAATAGCTTTAGGGCTAAACTCTTCTGGTGAAACATCTTCTTTGTATCTTTTTAATTGATACCTCGCTTCTACAATTTTTGCTATTCGATCTTGAGCCTTCTCTCCTTGGTATCTATCATCGATGAATCTAGCGTATTCTTTGAGTGCTTTTTTGTATGCGATTTTCAATAAAAGTATAGCTTGTAGTTTTGTTAAGAGGACTTTCACTTTAGCTTTGGCTTTTAGTTTTGAACTACGTTTTCTTTCAAGTGACACGGCAATTTTCTCTGTTACGGGGATACAATAAGAAGAGAGTTTGGACTTTTTCTTTAAGTGATATGTTTTAGGTAAGACTTTTGACGGAATATCAGAAATAGGCATGATAAATCACCTAGTTAGTTATAGTTTAAATGTAAATTGTGTAAGAGAGAGACGAGGCACGGTTCAATGAAAGGTGCTTAATAAGTTAAAGTAGCATCAATATAAAAATGGAACAAGCATTCATAGACTTTTTTCGTTTAATTTGTTACAATGCAGGCAAATGCTATGTAACAACAATAAGGAGTGCTTTAAATGGAAGAGTTTAATGTTATTGGTTTAATCGTACAAGTGGTGATTGGCTTAACTGCCTTACGCATTTTGTTTAGCTGGTTACGCATTTTTAACGAATACGAACGAGGCGTCGTTTTTCGTTTGGGGAAAGTGCAACCCCGTGCCTTAGGGCCTGGAATCGGTATTGTCGTTCCCCTGCTCGATAAAATGGTGAAGGTGGATATGCGTACTGTGACGCTGGATGTGCCTCCGCAAGATGTGATTACGAAAGACAATATCACGGCTCGGGTGTCGGCGGTGGTGTACTATCGTGTGGCGGATCCCATTAAGGCGGTGGTTTCGATTGAAAACTATGCCTATGCCACTAGTCAATCGGCACAAAGTATTTTGCGTTCGATCATCGGGCAGTTTGAGTTAGACAATGTGCTTTCCAACCGAAAAGCCATTTCTGAACAGTTGGAACTGATTATTGATGATCAAACCGAACCGTGGGGCATTAAGGTGATTAACGTCGATATTAAAGACGTTGAATTGCCTGCGGATATGCAACGAGCCATTGCTCGCCAAGCGGAAGCGGAGCGTGAGCGTCGTGCGAAAATCATCGGGGCGGACGCCGAGTTCCAAGCTGCTGAAAAGTTGTGCCAAGCGGCTCAACTTATGGAACGCTACCCCATGGCGTTGCAAATGCGTTATTTGCAAACCTTGGCTGAAATCAGTACGGAAAACTCCAGCACAGTGGTCTTTCCTGTGCCGATCGATATTCTTTCAGCGTTTAAAGATCTTGCCATTAGCAATACGGGCAAGAGTCCTCTGTTGCCTGTGATTCAACAAACACCTATCAAGCAGGAACAAGAAAGCTTGTAGACTTACGAAAGCCCCTTTCTCATTAGGAAGGGGCTTTTTTATTGAAGAAAGAGAAAACGCGCCCCGTAGGACTTGAACCCACGACATTCGGCTTTGGAGACCGACGTTCTACCAACTGAACTAGGGACGCATTTTGAATAGGATGAAGCGTTACTTCGTTTCTTTGTGCAAAGTGTGTGTTCGACACTTGGGGCAGAACTTACTCATTTCCAAGCGTTCACGATGCACTTGTTGATTTTTGACCGTTTGATAGTTTCTTTCTTGGCAATCGTTACAGGCAAGCGTAATTTTGCGTTTGGCTTTTAAACCCATAATGTCAAGACTCCAAAATTAAAGCAGTGTAATCAACAATTTATACATTATAGTATCACCTAAAAAAAACAGTGCGTCAAGTCATTAAGAATGGTGATTTTACATAGCTAAGATTTCAACGCTTCATGCTAGAATAAATACATGATTCACATTGAAAAAACCGTTGTGCAACTTCATAAAAATCGCATTCCTGTGATTCGAGCAAATTGCCTTGAAGAGGCTATTTGGATTAGTCAACAATTGTTGCAGGTGGGCTTCAACTGCCTTGAGTTCACCTTTACCACGCCGGCTATAGATCTTTTTTTTAATTCACCACGTCCCGCTTGGATGCCGAAAAGCACCTTGATCGGACTGGGTACTCTCACCACGACGGCTCAAGTTGAAAGACTTTTATCCTTTCCGTTTCCTCCTGATTTTGTGGCAAGCCCTGGTTTGTTGGAAACATCCACCTTAAGGCAAGTTATTAAAACGTTCGAAGAACGAAATATCTTATATATGGCAGGGGTTGCGACCCCTTCTGAACTAATGCACGCCCTAGGGTTAGGGGTGCAAGCCGTCAAATGGTTTCCTGCGGAACCTTTAGGTGGGTTTCACATGCTTAAAACATTAAAGGCACCTTTCCCTGACGCTAAGCTGATTCCCTTTGGAGGGGTTCTTCCTTCGCAGGTAAATGCCTATTTTAATGCTGGGGCATGGGCTGTGGGAATGGGAACTTGCTTGATGCCCAGTCCAGAACAGCTTCAGCAGCGAGACGCTAAAAGCTTTCGTGCTTATTTAGAAGAGTTCATTTAAACGTTCTATGAAAGTCTAGCTCACGTTTTCTGAAGACTTGCTTTATTTCACAACCCTTTTTTGCTATAATGCTTTCAACTATTGGATTTTCCTATAGTGTTTTAAAGAGTTTTCCGTACAGTAGGCTAGACGAGGAGCTTATACCATTTCTTAGATTGAATAGCGTATAGGTGGATTCTAGGAGCCTAGACTCGCAGATGTTTGAAGTATACAAAGACGACCATAAGCACATCGAGAACCCGAGCGACAACGAAGAGACACTGTACAGAAAATTATAAACTTGGCTATACTATAATCTAAAATAAGGGGATGCCCATGTCAATTCACCAAACGCCTGAACGTGATACCTTCATACAAGAAGCCAAAGACCCCACCCTGTATATGCCAAAGAAAGTCACCGTCAAAAGCCTGAAGCAATTCAAGAATCGCCAGCAACCCTTTGCCATGCTTACCGCTTACGACTATTCCACCGCCAAACTGCTGGATGACGCAGGCATTGAAACCCTGCTCGTGGGCGATTCGCTGGCGATGACGGTCTTGGGGCATCCGAATACCTTAAGCGTTACGGTGGATGAGATGCTTCACCATGTGAAAGCCGTAAGACGTGGCACGCAACGAGCCTTTGTCATTGCGGATATGCCCTTTATGTCCTACCATATTAGCAAGGAAGAAAGCCTCCGTAATGCAGGGCGTTTCATTCAAGAAGGCGGAGCCGATGCCGTCAAACTGGAAGGGGCGACTACCGAAACCTTAGAGCTTATCGAACGGCTTAGTGAAATTGGCATCCCTGTCGTCGGGCATTTGGGACTCACCCCACAGGCGTTGTTGAACTTGGGGGGCTATAGTATGCAAGCCAAAACGGCTCACACGGCGTACAAGCTCATTCAAGAAGCCCAAACGCTAGAAAATGCAGGATGCGTCGCCTTGGTGCTAGAAATGGTGCCTAATGAAGTCGCCAAAATTATCACCGAACGCTTGGATATTCCCACTGTAGGCATCGGGGCGGGGCCTGCTTGCGATGCCCAAGTCCTTGTTATTGACGACATTCTCGGGCGTTACGGAGGCGTGAACCCTTCTTTTGTGAGACGTTACGCCCCTGTTGGAGAACTCACGCAAAAGGCCGCCACACAATTTCGGCAAGATGTGATTGAGCATCACTTTCCGCATCCTGAAGCGGAAAGCACGCCCATGGAAGAGGGGGAACTTTTCGCCTTGCAACAAATGCTGGATCTTCATCATGGACGTTTGACCTAAACCATGAAAATACGCCTCGATGAAACCCTTTTAGAACAAGGCTATGTGGAAAGCTTGCCCGAAGCCTTTACGCTGATTATGACGGGCAAAGTCCACGTCAATGAAACGCTCGTCACCAAAGCAGGGACGCTGATTCGCCTGAATCACGATGTCATTCATGTGAAGCAAAAAACGCACCCTTTTGTCAGTCGTGGGGGCATTAAGTTGGCTCACGCCTTGGATGTTTTTTCGCTGGATGTCCAAGACCGCATCGCCGTAGACGTCGGGGCATCTACAGGGGGATTCACCGACTGCTTGCTCGAAGCAGGGGCGTCATGTGTTTATGCCGTGGATGTCGGTAAAAACCAACTGCATAGCAAGCTGCAGAATGACGAGCGGGTCTTCAATTGGCAGGGCGTCAACGGCAGGAGCTTGACGCAAGCGAGTTTTCCGTCTGAAGCTCAACCCAGTATTGGCGTGACGGATGTCTCTTTTGTGTCCTTACGGCATATTTTACCGCCCTTGTGTGCGAGCTTGCATCACACGGTGGAGTCTCCATCGTGGGTGGTGGCGTTGTTGAAGCCTCAATTTGAAGCGGAATACGAGTTGAGTCCTACTGAAATGAAGGCGTTTAACGGTGTGATTCAAGACGAAAACCAACGACAACGCATTAAAGACGCCACGCTTGCGGATTTACAAAACGCCTTGGATGGCTGGCATTTGGCAGGTGTGGAAGCCTCCCCGATTTGCGGGGCGAAAGGTAACATAGAGTACATCACCTTGTGGACGCCTTATACCATTTAAATGATTGGATAGCGTATAGGTGGATTCTAGGAGCCTAGACTCGCAGATGGGCGAGGTGTACAGAGACGTATAGCCGAATTGATAATTTTTTGTACAGTGTCTATACGTTGTCGCTACGATTATTTTGTTCTGTTATGTAGGTCTGTCTAGACGCCCTCACAAAATAATCTAGGCTCCTAGTCTAGCCTACTGTACAGAAAACTCTAAATTCAGCTATACATAAGCACATCGAGAATCGTAGCGTCAACGAAGACGCCAGACGCTATTTAATCGTTTAATTGGTATTATCTATAAAACACTATATTGAAGACCTAATAGTATACGCAATCACACGAGCCTGATCGTCTTCGCTCAAATGCGGAGACGACGGCAAATTGATGCCCCTTTCCCACAAGGCATAGGCATTTTTGAATTGCGAACATGGATCCTGCAACGAGGCTTCCACCAAAAACGGATGCACATAGTCAAACGCCGTAAACGGCATAAACACAGGTCTTACCTGCACGCCTTGAGCGTGCAAAGCCCCTTGCAAGGCTTTACGCTTGTCGTGACTTTCCAAATAAAGCAGGTTCAGCCAATAGCTTGGCGTGATGTTTTCAAAGGCGTTTTGATACGGCGGATTGTGATGATGCACAAAATTCAAGGCAGGATGCCCCTTAAACGCTTGAAAATACCCATCCGCAATGCGAGACTTGGCATCTAAAAACGAAGACAGTCGCTTCAATTGACTAATGCCTAAGCTAGCGTGAAGGGCGTTCATTCGTAGGTTGAAGCCGAGGGCATCGTGGAAGAGTTCGCCACTGCTGTAGCACTTGGCTTGCGTGCTTTGATGCTTGACTTTGGCGAGCAAGGCGTGGTCTTCCGAAACCAAGATGCCTCCGCTGGCGGTGGTGAGCGTTTTGTTGACGTTGAAACTGTAAAAGCCGTAATGCCCGTTCGTGCCGACTGGCTTGCCTTCTACCAGCGTGCCTAGCGATTCGGCGGCATCTTCAATCAGAATAAGCCCTTCGGCATCGCACCACTGGCGTAATTTGAGCAGTTCAGGCATGGCGAGTCCGTACAGATGCGTCACCAAAACGACCTTCGTTTCAGGAGTTTTCGCCGATTGATACGCTTCAAGGGTGGGGGCAAAGGTGAGCGGATCCACATCCACCAAGCGGAGGCGGTGCTTCTGGTACAAAAACGGATGAATGCTCGCCACAAAGCTGGTCGCAGGGCAAAGCACTTCGCTGCCTTGGGGCAGATCGAGCAGGTGCAAGCACATCCACAAGGCGGACGTGCCTGATTGTGTGGCGACGCATCCTAAATCAGGGCAGGCTCCCCACGCGTGGATCTGGGCTAAGAAGGCATCTTCAAAGGCTTCCACGACTGGGGCGGCAGACGAAATCCAGCCGTCTCGCAAGGTGGAAGCCACGGCTTGCACGTCATCTTCATTTATATCAGCTTCACACAGGGGAGTGGGTTTCATGCTTGTGGACTTTACATCTAAAGGGTACAGTCCTTATTTTACACGTTTAAATAAGACTTGGCTATTTTACTTCTTGAAATTAGGTACTATAGAAGCAAGATCAGCCAGGATTGAACGCAGGTGACGAGTTGTAATTGCTCTAATTTTTTCTGCCAGACCTTCTCTTTTTATCTGAATATCATTCAAAGGAAGTGTAACAGAAAAGGCTTCTTGACCTTCTTGCCTTATGTTTAAGGTGTGATTCGTTACGTAAACATCCAATAGGGTTTGTTGGGGGTTTAAGGCTTCGTGTACTAATGACTCTAATTGACATCGAATAGGTGCTGTTATGGAGTGTGGATAAATTTTGGTAATCCCAATTAAACGATTAAATAGCGTCTGGCGTCTTCGTTGTCGCTACGATTCTCGATGTGCTTATGTACGTCTCTGTACACCTCGCCCATCTGCGAGTCTAGGCTCCTAGAATCCACCTATACGCTATTCAATCGTTTAAATGGTAT
>JAJTHC010000171.1 GCA_021299615.1 Vampirovibrionales bacterium | reverse complement strand
TTGAAGCACTGGTGGTCATACTATTCGCACCCCTTACAAGCATTAAGACTTGGCATTATGATTGCTCTTCGGAGGCGTCACTTTTTTGGACAAGTTCCCCACTTTAGACAAGGTATCACTTACCGCAGGATGAGTATTCACCTTTTGTTGAGCCTGCTGATTGCTTGCCACAATCTCTTTATAAATCTCTTCACGATGCACCGTTACCTGCTTAGGGGCTTCCACCCCGAGCTTGACGACATCTCCACGCACATCCAAAATGGTGACAAAAATTTCATTGTCTATGACTATTTTTTCACCTAGTTTACGGCTTAAAACAAGCATATCGACTTCCTTCTAAGAAGAGTGCTAATAACAAAAACAAAAGCTAGCTCTAGGATTGGGCTTGCGTTTGCTTGCTTTGAATCACTTCAAGGTGAATAGAACCATCTGCGGCGATGGCTTCATCAGGAATGAGTCGTACTTTCGTACCGTAAAGTTCAGGGTCTTCCAAAATAAGTTGCATGGCATGGCGGGTGTCATTATGAAAAATAATAGGGCCTAAGAAGTTAGCCGTCATATGCAGTGGGTTTTCTTCAGGGACTGTTACCAGTGTTAAGACTTGAGCATCTTCGGCACGTTGAACATTCAGAATAGAGCAAGCTTCTTGAGGCAGGTTGAATTCATAATTATGTCCAAACAAGGTGGGGTTTGTCACCACAAAGGCTAAAGCGGGATCTTCTAAAGATTGCAACCATTTAAATGGGGATTCATCATCATGGTCAAATAACGCAAACTCTTTAAGGGAGTCAAAACCCAAAATCGGTTGTACAAAGGTAATGATAGACGCTTCATCGACACTAACGGCACCAAAGCGTTCTGTGTTGATTTGACGTAATTGGGGAGACGTAGTCATAAAAGGGGGACTCCTAAAAAAAGGGGATTCTATCTACTATTCTATAAGTTTACACGACTTTTGGCTTGTTTTTCTTTTTTCTAGGATTTTTAACTTGTTTTTCATTTAAACAGTGGACTCTGTAAAGTTCTGTATAGTATTTTAAAGAGTTTCCCCTACAATGCCTATACTTTGTCGCTACGATTATTTTGTTCAGTCATGTAGGTCTATCTACACTTCTTCACAAAATAATCTAGGCTCCTCGTGTAGCCTACTGTACGGAAAACTCTTTAAAACACTATAAAAGCCTAGGCGGATTCTAGGAGCCTAGACTCGCAGATGTGTGAGGTGTACACAGACGTACATAACAGAACAAAAAAATCGTAGCGACAACAAAGACGCCAGACGCTATTTATAGCTGAATTTAGAGTTTGGCATAAAAAAACCCCCGTGGTACCGAAGTATCACAGGGTTCTGGCTTTTCTCTCTAAGGTAAAATAAAAAACGATAAGACTTAAACGATTTTTTGATCTAATAAGGTTTTGGCGATACTGCTTGTATCTATTGAACTTAGGTAAGCGTTCAATCCTTCAGGACTTTGGAATTGGGCTTTCAATTCGGCAAGGCGTTCGTTGGGAACGGTTCCTTGGGCTTGAATTTTACGAAGAAACTTGAGGGTTTCGGCTTCTGAAGAAACTTTGCTTTTTGCTTCTTCTGAAATGTTGACATCTCCGTTCGTTTTGGTGTCAGACAAGGAAACAGGGGTGAGCTTCACAAGGGAATCAGATTGTAGCGTTGTTGAACGTACTGTTGAATTTGTGGCTGAACTCAAACGTGAAGATTGAATAGAATCTACCATAATCGTAGGTCTCCGCAGTGTTTTTTGTGGGTGTTAGATGTAATATCTCTCTCTTACAGAATCACAACGCACCTTAATGCTATCATAATTCGTACTGATGGTGTGAATGCACCTTGCTATATCATCAGTTTAGAGGATTTTTATACATCAAACATTAACCCTTGGGTTAAATCTCCTTTACTTCACTAAAATACGAGGTTTTACTATTATACACGAATAAATCAAACTAAAAGAACTTAATTTAATTTTTAAATCCAAATAACAGATATTTCTTATAATATCCTATAAATTAAAAAAGGGAAATGTTTCTTAATAAATGTTTACATTTATTATAAAAACAATCTAAAAGATAGCGCTGAGCTAGTCTTAAAAAAGACAAAACGTCATGTTGAGCATAGCGAAACATCCCCCCAAATGGAAACCGTAAGAGCTAGGGAGATCCTTCGCTTCACTCATACCAATTCTTAGTTTAAATAGCGTCTGGCGTCTTCGTTGTCGCTACGATTCTCGATGTGCTTATGTACGTTTGTGTACACCTCACACATCTGCGAGTCTAGGCTCCTAGAATCCACCTATACGCTATTCAATCTAAGAAATGGTATCAGGATGACGACACCCCCTTTAATAGAGCTTTCTTTATATGTATAAAAAAATGGAACGATTGTGGCATCGTTCCAGGGGAATTAAATTTTCGGAATCTAAATATGCGTTTAGGTGGCACTCGGTAAAACGGTCAAGCGACCTTCTACTTCAAGCTTGTCGACGTAATCATAAGCGTCTTGCTCACTTTCAGTCACCCACATCAATAAAAGCTGTTCAAACACAACGCCGTTGGGTTCTAACCCGTAAGATTCACAACGCCCCATGTAAGTGTGCAATAAGGCGGTGCTGTCGTTCAACAAGGTCGCAATTTCACGACGCGCGTGATCATCCATCAAATACAAGGCGTTAAACCCACGATAGGCGTACTTGTTTTTGTCGTACCAGCGTTTACGACCCATCGATTTTAACAAAGAAAGGTGCTTGTCGCTACCATGTTGCAACATAAAACTTTCTTTGTTCTTCAGTTGCATTTCACTGGTTTGGTGAATAATGACTTTAGCATACGCTTCAACTTGCCATTGGTTCATGCGTTTTAAGCTTGTGACCAATGCCAACACTTCTTTGTCTTTTTCGTACCAGCGGGACCAAATCTGTTTGTTTGACATAACAATCATCACTTCCATTAACTTGTTTACTTGCGTTAAAATAAAAAAGACTTTTTTAAAGGGTCTTTTTAGTGTACGTTTTTATGTTCGTACTATTATGGTATAAACTTTAATCGCTTGTTACAATTGATTTACATTTTTATTTTACAATAAGGCGACTTGCTTATGACTCCTTCATTTCATGTATTAAATACGGCGGAAGACTTACACAATCATATTAAGGATGTACGTCGCTTTTTGGCACCCAAGCTAAAAAGCCCTTTAAAGGCTGTGGTTATTCTTGGTTCAGGTTTAGGAGCCTTGGCGGAAAATGACGCCTTCGACGTCCAAGAACGTATCCCTTACCAGCAGATTCCCCATTTTCCGATTTCAACCGTTGAAGGGCATGCAGGGGAGTTAATCTTGGCGACGCTAAAAGGTGTGCCAGAACCTGCCACTATTGCCCTAATGAAGGGACGCTTTCACTATTATGAAGGTTACACCATGCAAGAGGTCGTCTTTCCTCTACAGGCCTTAAGCTATTGCGGTGCCGAAACCGTCATTCTTTCCAACGCTGCAGGAGGCATGCAAAAAGACTTTTACCCCGGTGCCTTAATGTGGATTGATGACCAAATTAACTTGACAGGCACCAGTCCCTTGGTTGGGATGAATCCTGATTTTTTAGGGCCACGTTTCTTTGATATGACGTCTTCGTTTTGTAAAGAACTAAAGAAAATAGCCATGAATTACGCCAAAGAACAGGGTTTCAAGCTGTTTGAAGGGGTCTATGCAGGCGTGACGGGTCCTGCGTATGAAACGCCCGCCGAAATCAAGATGATGAGCCTAATGGGGGCTTCTGCCGTGGGAATGTCCACCGTTTCGGAAGTCTTGGCGGCTCGGCATGCAGGCATGCGAATTGCGGCGATTTCTTGCATTTCAAATTTGGCGGCAGGCATGCAAGGCAAAGATTTAAACCACGAAGAAGTCATGGCAATGGCAACCAATAACAGAGTAGGACTCCGTTTTCAAGGGCTTGTCATTGAGTTATTACACCATGTGTTGGCGTAAGCGACTTCTACAAGGTCAAATGAGCCTTGTACTGCGAAGACGGATTCAAAGCAGAACCTTTAATCTCCAATACTTCTTGATTTAAGACGATGCCTTGTGAAGCTTGGCGAAACACCAGCTCATCACACCAACGTAACTCACCCCCCATCCATGTCGCCAAAAGCTTCATGGTAGGCTGGTGCCACAACAGCACATCTGCGACATAGCCTTCTTTGAGGCTTCCTCGTTGGTCATCCACACCCAATAAGTGAGCGGGGTTAAACGTTGCTAATTTAAACGCTTCTTCAAGGCTACAAATTTCCCAATTTAATAGATTACGAATCATATCAGGCAACAATTGAGTAGAACCTGCTAAATTGCCTTCCGTATTAGTGGCACGCCCTTGACGGTTCTGCACAACAGTCCCTGCAAAGCGAACCGTTTCCCCTTCTTGTAAGCCTGCTAAACTCATGGCATCTGAAACCAAAACAAGCTTGTCAATACCTTTCATCTTAATCGTAAGCTCTAGCACTTCAGGATGCACATGGTAACCATCCGCAATGAGCGATGCCCACAAGCCCTGTTCAAGCAAGGCATGTAAACTTGTACCCGCTTTACGATGTGTGTACGTTTCTAAGCCATTGTAAAGGTGTGTTACGCCTTTTAAGCCTCGGTTTATGGCAGCTCTTAAATGCCCACGTTCAACTTGACTATGCCCAGCAAAAGTGAGTATCCCTTTTTCACGAAGGGCATCTAACATCTCAAAGTTTTCATCAAATTCAGGGGCATAGGTCATCATTTTAACGTGGGGCGAAAGTAGCAATTTCAAGGAATCCATGTCAATTGGCAGGATATGTTCTTTGGGATGCGTGCCTCGTTTTTCAGGATTCAAAAAAGGCCCTTCTAAGTGAATACCCAAGACTTTGGCACCGTTCGCACGAGTATTGAAATGGATGAGTTCTTCAATAGCATTTGTGGCACTCACCATATCCATTAAAGGAGCCGTCACCAGCGTTGGCAAAATACCTGTAACACCGTATTGAGGCAAAGTATCCAAGACTTTTTGCATGTCAGGGATATTGCCTGCGGAAAAATCGACACCAAAAGCTCCATTCATTTGCAAGTCAATCAAAGCAGGCGTAATGAGATAATCTTCACTCAATTGCACTGTGTGGACATCTTCACTTCGCACGAAGTGGTTGGCAGGAAGATCCTTCCCAATCGACTTAATTAAGCCGTTCTGCATTTGAAGCGTAGAACTTTTTACAATACCCTTAGGGGTTAATACATTCGCTTGGCATAAAGCGGTTATATCTTGTGGGTTTGAAGCACTAGGTAGAGACGACGTAAGATTTTGGGACATGGTGTAAGTCTTCCTTGTCAGTAAATGGACTTGTTTGATTGGACTTTAAACTGTATTATAGACGATATTATTTGTTTTGGTGTAAACTTCAAGTAAATAAAGTAGTTGTATGGAGAAAAACACATGAATATCAGGTTTCATACGGATTCGGTAAAAGTGGGTTTTCAGAAATTTCGTTCACTTTGCTTTTTGGTTTTGATGTTTTTTTTCTGCTCTGCGAGCTTACACTTAGCGGCGGACGCATACAAAGCAGGGGCTAAAATAGAAACATCTAAAGGGGATATTTTGATTGCATTTTACGAAAAAGAAGCCCCTAAAACGACTGAACACATGAAGCGTTTGATTCAATCGGGTTTTTATAATGAACGAGGCATGAGATGGCATAGGGTAGTGCCTGAATTCGTAATACAGACGGGAGATCCTAACAATACGGGCAGTGGGGGTTCTACAGAACATGTTGATTTAGAGGTGAAAAATACACTTTCTCATTGTGATGCAGGCATTGTGGCAATGGCTCGTAGTAAGGACCTCAATAGTGCGTCTAGTCAATTTTATATTACACTTGACGCCCAACGTGTCTTGGATGCCAAGTATGCCATTTTTGCTCATGTACTAACGGGCATGTCGATTTTGCCACGCATTACACCGCAGGATGCCGTGTATCGTATTGTGTTGGTGGATGTTGAAAACGTAGTGCCTGAAGTAAACGCCCCTGTACAGGAGCATCCGTTTTGGGGGATTTTTAAGCCTGCTAAGAAA
The DNA here is from genome assembly GCA_021299615.1 of Vampirovibrionales bacterium. GTDB lineage: Bacteria > Cyanobacteriota > Vampirovibrionia > Vampirovibrionales > JAJTHC01 > JAJTHC01. Next base: position 1,932 of record JAJTHC010000171.1, on the reverse strand, counting down.
AAAGCTTATGCGACTCGTTAGAAATGGTATAGTGTTTTATAGATAAAATGAGCTATTAGACTATTCTAGGAGCCTACTGTACGGAAAATTCTTTAAAATACTATAGACTTGACAATTCTTAGTCAAAATGGTACGTTTACCATGTGGTTAATTTATTTTAAGGAATGTCCTTGTGAACCTTACATCTTGCAACATGATGATGTGTATGATGATGTCGATGCCAGTCGGCTTAGGTGAGCATTCCTTGAAAAATTGCGTCATTCTTTTAAATCTCAAATAAAGAATCCCCGCATCCTCGTTTTCAAAGCTCTCTAAGCCGCCGTGCTAGGGAGCTTTATTGTTTTTTCATATTTCGTCTTTTGTTAATTCGTGTTTTTGTTTTGTATTTTGAAAATGTTAGTCTGTTAATTTAGTTATGAGTTTATTTAAAAAGGAAACTACAATGTCCGAAAATCATTCCCCACAACACTTTGAAACCACGGCTCTGCACGCTGGCTACACCCCCGATGCCACCAACTCTCGAGCCGTTCCCTTGCATCAAACCACCAGTTACATCTTTAATGATTCCCAACATGCCGCCAATCTGTTCGGCTTAAAGGAATTCGGCAATATCTACACACGCTTGATGAATCCCACCAACGACGTTTTTGAACAACGTATTGCTCAACTTGAAGACGGTGTTGCTGCGTTAGCCTTGGCATCAGGACATTCTGCCGTAGTTGCCACTATTTTAACCATTGCTCAAGCAGGCGACCACATTGTAGCGGCCACCGACCTTTACGGCGGAACCTTGAGCCTGTTGACGCATTCCCTCAAGCGTTTAGGCATCACCACGACCTTTGTTTCGGCGAATAACATTAGCGAATGGGAAGAAGCGATTCAACCCAACACGAAGCTATTTTTTACGGAAAGCTTGCCCAACCCTCGCTTAGAAGTGGTGGACTTGGAACCGATTGCCAACCTAGGAAAAGCCCATGGCATTCCTTTGGTTGTGGACAATACCATCCCCACGCCGTACTTGCTTAAACCGATTGACTTCGGTGCCGCCATTGTCGTGCATTCCGCCACCAAGTTCATCGGCGGACAAGGGCTTTCTCTCGGAGGCGTCATCGTCGACAGTGGCAAGTTTGATTGGGTAGCTAGCGGACGCTTCCCCTTGTTGACGGATCCTGAAGAAGCCTATCACGGCTTAAAGTTCACTGAAGCCTTTGGCAATTTGGCGTTTATTTTAAGAGCCAGAACCGTCACCTTGCGTGATTTTGGTTTCGCCTTAAGCCCCTTCAACGGTTGGACGTTTATTCAAGGACTTGAAACCCTCGCCTTGCGTATTGAACGCCAAAGCGAAAATGCTTTGAAATTGGCTCAATGGTTGGAAGCTCATGCGGAAGTGGAGTGGGTGAAGTACCCCGGTTTGGCATCGAGTCGCACGGCTCATTTAAATGCGAAGTACCTGCCGAAGGGTCAAGGAGCGGTGCTTGGTTTTGCCGTGAAAAAAGGATCGAAAGCTGCTCAAGCGTTGGTGGAAAATACCAAGCTCGCTAGTCATTTGGCGAATATCGGTGACACCAAAACGCTGATTATTCACCCTGCTAGTACCACGCATAGTCAACAAAGCGATGCGGAGCAGGTCGCTGCGGGTATTGCACCTAACTTTGTGCGTATTAGTGTGGGCATTGAGCATATCGATGATATTATTGCCGATTTGTCTCAAGCCTTTGAAAAAATAAACGCAGGTATTTCCGTATAGAAGTCTCCATAGTGTTTTGTCCCCTCTCCTAATTTTAGGAGGGGGGACAAAGCCACTGTTTATTTATCTAAAACACTATATTATCGAATTGCGGCATTGCCTAAAGGACTAAAATATTGTGGGAAATGCTCTTTGGCTTGACCCACGGTAATGTCACGTCCTGCTTGATTTAAAATGGCTCGGTT
>JAJTHC010000009.1 GCA_021299615.1 Vampirovibrionales bacterium | reverse complement strand
CGAATGACGGCGTGAGCTGGAAGCGTTACGGCGTGGTGGATCACCCTGTTATAGACGCCCTTGCGGCTGCCTTTTGGGCAGGAGCCATGACGCTGATTCTCAAAAAAACAGACGCCGTTTCGTCTTTGGTCACAGGCGGTAAAGACACCGTGGGCTTGCGAGTTCCTGAACATCCCGTGGCGGAAGCCGTCTTGCGTGAAAGTGGGCTAGCCTTGGCGGCTCCTTCGGCGAATCGTTTTGGGCAGATTAGCCCGACCACAGCAGAACATGTGTGGCAGTCCTTCCATGATTCACCCTTATTGGGCAGTTTCCCGTTCACTATTTTAGACGGTGGAGCCTCTACCGTAGGCATAGAATCCACCATTGTGGATGCTAGCGATATAAACGAGCAAGGCATCGTGATTTTACGCTTGGGGCAAGTCACTCAAGACGCCATTGAAGCCGTCGCCAAAGCTTTCGATGTGGCTGTTTCGGTGAAGCATCACTATGCGGAAGAGGCTGAAAACACGGTAGCTTCGGGAACCTACGCACGGCATTATGCACCAAATACACCCAGCCAGCTGGTACACGTCGGCGATTTTGAGGAGATTTTATGGGAAAAGGCGTTGAAGCAGGACAAGCCTTTAGGCGTTTTAGCCTTTCATGAAAAGCCTGATTCCTTGCAAACACCGATCCATTGGGTGGAAGCATCGAATACACCAAACGTCTATGCTCAAAGCTTATATGCCCATTTACGGCATTTAGACGGCTTAGCTTGTGGCGAGATCTTGATTGAAGCCCCGCCTGAACAAGTTGAATGGCTAGCGATTTTAGATCGGCTCAAGCGTGCGACTCACGCTTGAGCCGAGTACCGACTTAAAAATCAGCGTCCAGCGAAAAGCTACGTTCGTCGGTGGATTTGTTCATTACGCCTGCTTTTTGGTAGGCTCCTACACGGGCTTCAAAGAAGTTCGTTTTGTTTTGTAGCGAAATATGTTCCATAAAGGGAAAAGGGTTCGTCGAACCAAAGACTTTGGGTTGTCCAAGCTCACTTAACAAGCGATCCGCCACAAACTCGACATATTGACACATCAAACGACTATTCATACCGATAAGTTCTACAGGCAAGGCATCCGTGACAAACTCTTTTTCGATTGTAACAGCTTCTGTCACTATTTGGCGAATACGTTCTGGTGAAAGCTTGTTGTTCAACATGCTGTACAATAAGCACGCAAAATCGGTATGCATGCCTTCATCTCGAGCAATCAACTCATTACTAAAGGTTAAACCAGGCATTAAGCCACGCTTTTTTAACCAGTAAATCGAACAGAAGCTCGATGAAAAGAAAATCCCTTCGACACAAGCAAAAGCCACCAAACGTTCTGCAAAACTATCTGAGTTGTTAATCCATTGCAAAGCCCATTCTGCTTTGGTGGTCACACAAGGAACGGTTTCAATAGCGTTAAGTAGGCGATTTTTTTCGTAACTGTCTTGAATATACGTGTCAATCAAAAGTGAATACATTTCAGAATGGACGTTTTCCATGGCGATTTGAAAGCCGTAAAAGCAACGAGCTTCGGGAATCTGCACTTCAGTGGCGAAACGCTGTGCCAAGTTTTCATTCACGATGCCATCACTGGCGGCGAAGAAGGCTAAAACATGTGAAATAAAGTGACGCTCATCATTACTCAGGTTTTTCCAATGATCCATATCTTCCGAAAGATCCACTTCTTCAGCCGTCCAAAAAGAGGCTTCGGCTTGTTTGTACATGTTCCAAACAGCATCATGCTTAATGGGGAAAAGTACAAAGCGACTTTTATTTTCTGCCAAAAGTGGTTCAAATTCACTATCACCCACTGCAAGCTTTTCTAGGTTTTGCTTTATGCTGATTGGACTAGGTTCAGTATCAAAAACGGACATCATCATGCGTTTCCTTTATTTACTAACAAAATTTAATATTACTTAGGTACTAGTATAGTTGAAAATTTTAAAAAAATCATGTAAAAAAACGTTCTTGTGATGTAACAATTTTTCATTTTTTCTTGATTTTAAGGTATAAACGGTTCCAAAAAAAGATTCACCCTGTTTTATTAAAGTAAGTCCATTCCATAAAATTGCCTGTCGTATGCAATAATTGAAATTACATAGAAAGAATGACTATGGGTGCTATTTTTCCTTCTTCAACGATGAATCCATTTCTGCTTAACGGTTATGGTGCGGGGCTTTATGGCGGAGCTGGACCGGGTATTATGGATCCCCTTTCGGTAAGTGGCTACGGCGGTGGGATGATGAACCCCATGATGATGGGTGGTTATGGCATGGGTGGGCTTTACGGCGGAGGCTTAGGCTACGGCATGGGTGGTCTGTACGGTGGGATGTTTGGCTATGGCGATCGCTTTACGGCAAACCTGTTTAACGGCGGAGGGTTCGTCTATCCTGTGCCACCCACACCGACGCCTCCGATTTTGCAGGAGCCTGCGGATGTGGCTTATCACGACAGTTGTTTGAACGGCTTATGGGGTAGTTTGCATGAAACCATGCCGTTCATTCCACCGCCCAAAGGATGGCGAAATCGGATGCTCCCTGAAGCACCCGGTAATTATGAGTCGAACTATTGGGCCTGATATAGTATTTTAAATAATTTCCCCTACAGTGTCTATACTTGGTCGCTATGATTCTCGATGTGCTTATGGTCGTCTCTGTACACCTCACACATCTGCGAGTTTAGGCTATTCAGTCGTTTAAATGCTATAAGTATGGTCATAGGTATTGCCCCTATCTCACTTGTTAATGAATCCGCCATTGGTTTTGCTTTGCGGATTGGGCAAAATCGTGTTACGCAAAATCATCCCTGATTCAGTGAGCGAATCTAGCGAATGGCGAAGGTTTTCATCCAATTGCTTACCTGACTGCTTCAAGGCTTCTTGGCGTTGATTCAAGGAATCGAGCAAGGCGGTGCGTTCTTTAGCAAGATCTTCACGCTTTTTAAGCAAGCTTTGAATATAGGCGTCGCTTTCTTTGCTCCCTTGCGAAAGAATGTCTTCAATTTCCGCATTTAAATCGATTAAAGCGGTGTTTAAGGTATCGGCTTTTTCGTTCAAGGCTTGGGCGTAAGCGTTGCTAACAGGCTCGCCATTTTGGAACTTGTTGACTTCTTGTTGAGAGCATCCTGGTAAGGTGAAGCTTAAAAGCATCAATAAAAGTACGAGGGATTGCGAGGCTTTGTTGAACATGAGGAAACATCCTTTGGAATTAGGGGGAACATAAAGTGGGGTATCTGTATAGTATACCCAAAAAATAAAAACAGGTCATTTCTTAAGACTAACGTTAGAAAATATCGAAAAAGAAAACGTTAATTGTAATTAAATGTTAAGAAAAGGCAATCCCCCCCCCCCGACGTTTATTGATACAAGTCTACCAATCTGACGTAGGTATGACTTAATACGACATAGAACACAAGATCATTTCACAAAACATGATTTGACTAATTATCAAGAGAAAAGAGAGCATTTTTATGACTTCGATACCAGTACCTAATCCAGTAGGCTATAAGCCTTTGAATAATGCGGTTAACTATTTAATCGATGAATCCAAAAAAGACCCCAAAGCGTCAAACGGGACCATGATTCTAGACTTTAACAAAGACGGTAGATTTGATCGTGCAGATTTAGACGCAAAAATTAAAGAACTCGATAAACAGCCCGTTTATGCACTAGGGTCATCTCTCACTATTGCTGAACGAATAAATGGAAAAAGAGAAAAAATTCAAAACGAGATCACCCTTGCTAAGAGCGTTTTGATGGGTAAAGATTTATTCATGGAAAATGGCACCAGTAATAAAAAAACGGCCATTAGTTTGTTTGATTTTAACAAAGATAACAACTTAAACAGTGGCGATTTGCTCTTCAAGCAAAAAGAAGCAAAGCTAACAGGCAATAAGAAATCGGTTTATGAAGCGAAAATGCTAGAAGCCATGGGCTTAAATCCTTCAACTCCCAAGCCTCCAGTACCTCCAGTACCTCCAGTAGATCCTAACACCAAAGAGTGGAGGCCGACAGCCGCACAGGGTAAAATTGACCGAACACACGTGGAAGGCTTTGACGTGAAAAATAGGTACATGAATGCTCAAAAGAGTTTTAACGACTTGTTGGGGTTACTGAATTCTCCAAATCCACCAAAAGGTGAAGATCTGCAGAATCTTCGTGCAAAGATCGAGGTTGCGGCGTTTGAGTTTAATAGAGCAAGTCAAGACCTTAATGCTTTTAAAGAGAAAAATCCAGATTTGAAGAAGCCCGCTACCCCTGAGTTAGAAAAGCTTATGTCGGCTTATTCTAGCGCTTTCTTTACTACTCTGCCTGATGATATTAAAAGGGCTGCAAGTAACATGATTGGCGAATTTTGGGACGGCGTTTACCCTCCAAAAAATGACATTAACGCCATGCTTAAAAAACTCACGACTAACACCAAACCACCTATTGTGGATCCACCAATGGTACAGAATTCTAACCTTACAGTAAAGTAGGAAGCATTCAACAGCAAAGCGACAAGCCCTAAAGGTTTGTCGCTTTGTGCTTGGCGTGTTTTTCAAACCCCAAAACAAAGCAAGCCCTTGTTATTTTACATGGATGCGTTAGAATAAAGACTATTGGTACGGATGAGGTCCGGGTGGTTAGGGTGCCGTCTCGAAAGCGGTCGCCCCGTGAGGGGTTGCAGGTTCGAATCCTGTCTCATCCGTTTTTTGCTTTTTTCTGGTGTTTCTTCCGAATGTATATTTTTTGTAAGGACGTGTAGAACGACCTACAGCATTGTATAGCCATTTTATAATTTCCTGTACTTGTCTCTTCGTTGTCGCTACGATTCTCGATGTGCTTATGGTCGTTTGTGTACACCTCACACATCTGCGAGTCTAGGCTCCTAGAATAGCCTAAGTACAGAAAACTCTAAACTCGGCTATATCTAGGACTGCTAGCAGAGCTTTCTACTTTCAGGAAAGAATGTAACAAAATATTGCAATTTTTCAATTAGGCTAATCCTTTAGACTTTATTAAGATGTGAGATTAAGAAAAGCTTAAGACTCACAACTCTCCCTTCAGATTACCCAACATTCAGACAAACCGCATTTCATTCAAAATCACGCTGAAAGACGCTTTCTTCAAAACTCCTTTCTCCTTGATTTAATTCTTTTCTAAGCCAATCAACGCCCTTGTTGAAAACGCTTATTCAGAAGCCCCGTGTGTTAAACCCAGAAGACAAAATAAGAGCGAGACATTCTCATGACTACTTTAACCCCCATCAAACCCACTGTTCCTTCCTTTAATAGTTCCAACCTAAGCCCTATCAAACTTAATTCATCCACCATTAGTGCAGACACCAAAAAGAGCTTAACCCCATTTGATTCTGACAAAAACGGCGTGTTGACTTTTAACGAATTTACCAATTCCAACATGTTTGCTTTTGACGCCACGGAAGAATCCAAGTTCCAAAAGTTCACGACGTTTAAAAATGCCGTTACCATTGATCCACAAGCTCAACAAGCCGCTGTAGATGATTTAAACACTGAAAAGAAATTGAGCCAAAAGAAAACCGACTTACTTCACATTAAACGCCACGGCCTTAACATGGATTTAAGAAACAGTCGTTTAGAATTAGAAGAAGCCGTTGCTTCACAAAAGAAACTTCCTCAGAATAACGTGGAACAAAAGAATGCTTCCCTTCAAATTGCCAATTTAAGTAAAGCCTTTGCTCAAAACAAAGGGCATTTAGAAGCTTTTCAATCTGAACATTCTAGCTTGGATGAACCCAGTTTCTTCTTATTGAAGTTGTTGAATGTTCAAGCTCGCACCAGCACCACAGAACCCAATTATGCTAACTTGGCTTCTATTATTGACGGTATTGAAGTGGCTTCCTACGGCGACCACCCCTAGACTTTATTTCTACTCACATCATCTGCGTTAGAAGACTTGGCAAATACACTTCTGACACAAAAGCAGGT
>JAJTHC010000208.1 GCA_021299615.1 Vampirovibrionales bacterium | reverse complement strand
GGTATGGTTAATGGCTTTAAACTCTTGGTACGCTTCAAGCACCCCAATTAAAATGAGATTCGACACAATAAGGGGGACGATAAAGCTCATAATACGAAGGGACAGCAATGCATCCGAACGATAAATAAGGTCTATAGAAAGAAAGTCCACCAAAAAAGGAGCCGATAGATATAACAAAGCCGTACCCACACTGCCAAATAATGCCCCCACCAAAACGGTGGTATAAACGATTGAGGGTAAGCCTTGCGTGTCATTTTGACTCAAACATCCCGCCACATGTCGAGTCAATGCCGATCCCAAACCAAGATCTAACATCATCCCGTAGCCAATGAACGCCCATATAATGGTTAAAATGCCAAACTGTTCTTGCCCAATGCCTTTGATAAAGAACGGAATGGTGACGACGCCTAAAACCATAGGGATGATTTTATTGACGCCATTAACAAGTAAACTACTTACTAAGGTTTTACGACTCGTGAGATGAGAAAAAGGATCTTGGGAATTAGTCATTTTGTTTATCTTCTAAAGTTTCTTGTCGGGTCAAACAATAACGCCCATGAATTGATACCACCCGCTACAGTCGCCGCAGGGGCGACCAAGCGTCCCAGAATACCAGAAAAACGATCAATCTTCCCTAAGAAACGCTCAGGCACATAGATTAAATCATTCGGCAGTAAAGCGATGTCGCTCGTTTTGGGGTTTACTTTAAGCACTTCTATTTTACCATCTCTATGCGTACGCATGATCGTAATTTCTTTAGGGGCAAAAGCGTAATCTGTATAGTAGCCACCTGCTTGCATAATCGCCGAGTTTAAGTTATTCGAACGTTGAGGATCCACCTGAATCAAACCAGGGGCTCGCACATAGCCATAGACTCGCACAGGGAAGGACGAGGGAGAAAAGGTCGCTGAACTATATTGCTTAAACTTTGCATCACTGACTTTGACATCCGCAGGTAAATAGTCAACATGAATACGATCACCGTAAGACAGGTAAATATCGCCATTGGGGTGGTTCGTCAATAAATCCAAAACGTTAATTTCAAAGGATTCTGCGGTGAAATCGTTAATGATTTTGACTTTTTCAAGGTCGGCATCATACTGAACGCCACCTGCTGTAAGTAGTAAGCTTGAAAGCAAGGGGGTGGCACGGTCGGGTTTGTTACCACCTGCAGCGGAATAGAAACCAGAGTTACCTACGGGGTTAATGTTAATTTCATAGGTACCAGGGGCTAGGACGGCTCCTGTAATACGAATGGCGAAGGGTTTTGCTTGTAATAAGTTGAGCCAAACCAAGTTGTTCTTCAAATACGGTTGCATAGATGCCCTTATTTTGTCACGCAGTTGTTCAAGTGTTAGACCTGCGGCGGTGATGTATTCCGTACCAGGCAACATAATTCTACCGTCGGCTGGGATTCTAAGACTTTCGACGCTCAGTTCGGGGGCACCGAAAAAGTTGATAGAAACCACGTCATTCGGGCCTAAAATATAGTGTCGTGCAAATTGTACCGTAAAATCATTATTGGTAACCGCAAGGTTCGTTGTAGGATCTGCAAATGAAGCGGAAGGCGAGCTTACGAAGGCAAAAAATGTAAAAAGTGATACGAGGAAAAAGGTAAATACGTGAGACATGTTTATTCCCTTACAGTTTAAACGATGGTTTGTTTGAATCTTCAGGCTGATCCGTCCCTGCGATTAACCCAAGCAGAGGGAACTTGTTGCGAACCATAAAAGAAACGGTTTTTAAGAAAGCAGCTTTTTTACTTTTGTTTGGAATTAACAGAACCGTCGAATCTACTTGGGCTAAAACGGTTTTGGTTTCGGGGTATTCCATAGGTGCAGAAGGGGCATCCAGCAAAACAAGATCGTAGTGGTTTCGCAGACGTTCCAAGAGTTGTTGGAAGCCGTGGGACGCCACGACATCATAGGTACGTGTAACAGGCTGACGGATGTTTAAGTAATGTAATACGTTATCTGAACCAGGGACTTGGATTTGAGTTACACATTGATCCAACAAGTCTTGAAACTCAAGGTCACTGATGGGTGATTTCAAACGATGCGACTTGTTGAACTCTGCCACGAGAGTCAGAAGGTCGCTTGCTTTAAGCTTGACACTTGGGAAAGGTGTTGATTTTGCGTTAAGGTTTGTATCAATCAGTAAAACCGCTTGCTTAGAAACAGATGCGTTGAGGGCAATATTACTTACAATGCTAGAAGGCTTCTCTTCGTTTTGCGTCGAAAGAAACGCAATCACAGAAGCTGGTTGATGAGAAGATTCTTGTACTAAATTAGAAACAATTAAGGCATATTCTCTAAAAATATTAGGAACAACCTTAAGCCAGTCTTGATACAAGTTCACCGTCTTAGACGCTTCACTTAGGGAACCCAAGAGTTCCAAGCCGCTTAAGTGTGTTAATTCCAAAGGCGTATTCCACTTGTCTTCTTGTTTTTCTTTTACCCATGCTGTTGCGAAGCCTAAGAAGATACCAAATAATAAAAAGCCCAGTAAGTTGATATAAAGCTTTGTTTTTTCAGGTTCGCCTTCAGAAGGTGCCGTTAGAACAAAGAGATTGTCAATCAAACCTTTGTCTTTTAATAAGGATTCCATGCTTGAGTCGCTCAACTTGGCATAAGCATTTTTTAAAACATCTTCTTCCTTTAGCAATTCATCTAAGTAGCGTTGCTTTTCAGGAATAGACCCTTCGAAGCCTTTTAAGTGGTTAATACCATTTAAAAGCTCATTTTTCTTGGCAATCAGCGACTTTTGCTCAACCCTTGCCAAGGCCATTTGCTGAACAAGATTGTCACTCCCTTCATCATACACCCGTCGTTTTGTGGCTGATGCATTAGGAGATTGCTTCGTGCGTTCTGCAATACTACGTTTTAAGCTAGCCACTTCTGCTTTAGCAGTTTGTACCTCTGGGTAAGCATCTGTAAATTGAGCTCTCAGTTTGCTTAATCGCTGTTCAGCAATGGCTAGGTTACTACTTAGATCCATAAGCAATGGATCACGTCCCAAAGAAGTCGCTAACAATGCGGAGTCTACATTCTTAAAGCTTAGTAAACGCTGCAGTTCATTCATTTTACTGGTGTTAAAGGAAATTTCCGATTGAATGGATTCAAACTCTTTTTGTAGCTGCACTCGTGAAGCCGTTAAATCGGAGCGTTCTTCATCCAAGTCGACCGCATGATGTCCTTCACGATACTGCTTGATTTTAGTGCGTAAGGCTTCCAGTTGCTTTGTCACTAATTGTAATTGCTTTTCTGCATTAACATTCTTTTCAGCGACGGTTGACTTTTGAATATCTAAATTCAACTTCTTATATTCTTGAATCAATAAATCTAACACAGGCTCTGCATTTTCTTGCGTAGGCCAGCTAAAGCTACTTTTTAGTATGTCGGTAGATGCAATGACTCGAGAGTCCAAATTATCTAAATAGTAGCCATACCAATCCTTAGCATCTTTAATACCTAGCAACTCAAGATCATTCGGATATTTGGCTTTAACCCGTTCATAGACCCGACTTGCCAGTTTCCCAGATTGCAATATAGACTGGTAGTTAAATAAAGGGTTACTATAGGTACTTTCAGATTTGACAGGGTTACTAGAACCAAAGTTGCTTAACACATTTTCGTTGTTAATGCTACGAATATAGATTTCGGTAGAACTTTTATACATAGGCGAATAAAACATTAGGACGTAAATCCATATCATTGCAACAGAAAGGAAGATCCCCCCTAGTAAAATAGGTTGCTGCCGCTTTGCTAAATCTACAATGTTATTTGTGGACACGTTTTCTTCGCCTTCTAAATCTAAATATATTCAGGTGTTTCAATATAATCTTGTAACTGGTCTTTAAAGTATTCTACATCAAACCGTTTGGTTGACAATGAAATATATTCCGCATCCCACGAAATATCATCTGCTAGTTGTATTGCCTTGACAAACGACTGTACATTATAATTTTCAACCAGTACCCCCGTTTTCTTGTCTTCAACAATATCTAAGGCTCCGCCTGCAGCGAGTGCAATAACTGGCTTACCCGCCGATTGAGCCTCCGCCATCACGATGCCGAAGTCTTCTTTTCCAGGGAAAATAAAGCCTTTGCATTCATTCATGCACTTAATGAGCGTCGCATCATCCACCCGACCCAACATTTTGATATTGGGCTTGGCTTTGGCTTTAAGCTTCTGAAACTCAGGGCCATTTCCAATCACGACAAGGGGCTTGCCGTTTTCGTTAAAGGTATCGATTGCCATTTCAAAGCCTTTATAAGCGACTAAACGCCCTGCAATTAGGTAGTAATCATCCGTGCCGTTATTGTGAAACTTAGTTGTATTCACAGGGGGGAACAAGACGTGTGCATCCCTACCATAAAACTTTTTAATGCGTTGTGCGGTAAAGCTTGAATTCGCAATAAATCGATCGACTCGGTTGGCAGAAGTGACATCCCACATTCTTAGATAGGAAGAGATGCCCGAAACCGCCAATTTTTTGAAAAAGCCAAAATCGTTTAAGTCCGAATAGATCCAAAACATATCCCACAAATAGCGAGCAGGAGAATGGCAATAGCAAACGTGATAGGCATCAGGGCGAGGTATCACCCCTTTGATCATACTATGATGCGACGAAAACAATACGTCATAACGCTGTAAGTCGAAGAGTTCAACACCCAAAGGCATTAATGGCAAGTATGCTTTGTATTTTTCAACCGCAAAAGGTAAATTTTGAATAAAGGTGGTATGCACCTTCTTTGCATCATAAGGGCTTGGTAAAAAGCCTTCACGATGCACGGTTGTATACAAGTCCGCTTCAGGATATAAATCCATGGCGGCAAGCAAAATACTTTCTGCACCCCCTAAGCTTCCAGCCAACTGATCAGAGAGAATTGCTATTTTTTTGTTTGAAGAGTTCATGGGCTTTTCCTAAAGGTATACAACTATGGTGAAGTATACAACAAATAAAGTGAGGGTACATTAAAATTAACGATACAGAGAGAAAATAAATAAGCGAGTATTAAGTGAGTTTCAATGAGCAAAAAATTAGCTTGCTCCTCGAGCCAGTAAAACCGCTTTGGGCGTATTGATTAAAATCTTCAAATCACGCCAAATTGACCACGACTTAATATAGTCGACATCTAGTTTAACCACTTCGTCAAAACTGTTGATGCTTGCACGTCCCATGGTCTGCCAAGCCCCTGTCATTCCTGGCAAGGTTGAAAACCGTAGATAATGCCAAGACGAATAGAGTGCGAGTTCTCGTTCAACGGGCGGCCTAGGCCCCACCAAGCTCATTTCGCCTTTTAGCACGTTAATCAATTGAGGAAACTCATCGATGCTATACTTGCGAATAAACTTACCAATCGGGGTGATGCGAGGGTCATTTTCCATTTTAAACATGACTTCATTGCCTGTATTATGTTGCATCAATTCATCCAAGCGTGTTTCAGCATCTTCATACATGGAACGAAACTTGTACATTTTAAAGCGTTTACCGTGCAAGCCCACCCGTGTTTGCTTAAAGAAAATAGGCCCTTCGGAACTCATTTTAATCATAAGTGCCACAATGAGTAAGGGGCAAATCACCACGCTTAAACCCAGCAAGGTCAAGCCGACATCCATCACACGCTTAAGGGCGAACTGGATGATTTTATGGTCACAGGAAGACAGTAAATACGACACCATAAATGGCGATTTCAAAGAATAATTACCCAAATAAGCAACCGAAGGATCTATTTGTTCCGTTGGTACTTCAGGGTCAGTTACATAAGATTGTGTTACACGTTCAAAAATAGAGTCTCGCTGGGTTTGGTAAAACTGTGGATCTGTCACATACGATTGTTTTACGACTTGAATCGTTTCATCTTGATTGATGACCTTGGAATCTCTTTCATATCCAGACATGTAATACAATGCTCCTATTATTAGTTTATGCTCGGTTGTAATCATCTTCAAGACGAACAATGTCGTCTTCACCGAAGTAATCGCCCAATTGTACTTCTATAAACTCAACCGCTTCTTCAAACGGGTTACTAATCCGATGCACCGCACCTTGAGGGATATGGATATAAGTCCCTGTTTTAACATCATGTTCTTGTGAATCAACAGTGACAATGCCTTGACCTTTCGTCACAAGCCAATGCTCTTCACGCTTATGATGCTTTTGCAAGCTTAAACGTTGTTTAGGCTCCACCAAGATTCGTTTTAGTTTAAAGTGGGGTTCGTCCTGCAATACATGAAACGTACCCCATGGTCGAGATTCTGAATAGTGATCGGAAAATTGAGTCGACAAAATAGAAAGAACTCCTTACAAGCCTTGAAAAATAATGAAAAACTCCCTGCGTGGGAGTTACATTTAACTGGCAAAGCATAACATATACTGATTATAGTAGCAATAAGAAAAAAGTCAATAGCTTACTTTTGTAAAGTTTAAAAACTCGTATAGTGTTCGATCGAACACTATACGATCAATATATAGTATCCGGTAGATGAAACAGGCTATGAGGCTATTCTAGGAGCCTAGATTTTTTTGTGCGGGCGTGTAGACAGAACTACATAACCAAGCAAAAAAATCGTAGCGACAACGAAGAGACCATAGACCGTTTTATATATCGGATACTATAGCTGAATTTAGAGTTTTCTGTACTTAGGCTCCTAGAATAACCTCATAGCTCATTTTATCTATAAAACACTACATAACAAAATAATCGAAGCGACAACGTATAGACAAGTACAGGAAATTATCAATTCAGCTATAAAAAAGCGAGACCCTCTTGTTAAGGAAAGCCTCGCTTTAATCGTTCTAATAAAAAACTAGACGAGTGTCAAGGTGTTCAATGTATTATCTACCTGAACTGTTTCAGCCAAAGGAATAGCTTGAACACTGGTAGTCAAGGTGTTCAGATCCCAAACGGTTGCATCTACAGCACCAACAAACGTTGCCGTTTGTACAGAACCTGTTGCGAATGTCACGGAATCAGCACCATGTGACAAAGTGGTATTACCACCAGCGAAAGACATGGTAATATCAGCCAAATCAACATTCACGAAGATAAGGCCATTGGTACCTGCTGCGTCCACAACGGTGTCTTGACCGTCGCC
>JAJTHC010000048.1 GCA_021299615.1 Vampirovibrionales bacterium | reverse complement strand
TTTGTTGTGGGTGGAACAGCTCTATCGAGCGTTTCGTATTCTTAATAATGAGCCGTATCATAAGTAAAAAAACGTGTGTTTTATACCAATTAAACGATTAAATAGCGTCTGGCGTCTTCGTTGTCGCTCGGGTTCTCGATGTGCTTATGGTCGTCTCTGTACAATCACAGATCTGCGAGTCTAGGCTCCTAGAATCCAGTTATACGCTATTCAATCTAAGAAATGGTATAAATGTCTCGATTCGTGAAGCTCGCAAGATCCTGGCGATTAGCTCCTCGTTATAGGGGGAGCTTTTTGGTGTCGTCGAGGGGTTTTTCTCGTTTTGTAAAGTTTGATCGATTCAAGGCAATTTTAAGATACTTTAATTGTTTATTAAAATATAAAGACATATATGTCTTACGCTTAAAAATAATGTCTCCCTAAGTAAACACCTATAAAAAAGGATTTTCATCATGCCTTCAATTCGAGAAACGTTTAACCTATTTTTCAACAATATAAACAAAATAGACACATCAAAACCTTCTGACGGGGTGGATCAAACAGAACTGACGCAATGGTTAAAAAAAAATCCAAATCCCGCTGTCGATATTTTGATAATTCAAAACTTTAGTTTTTTTGCTGGTGATGATAAAAAAATAACGGGGGCAGACATTGTTTCTCATACCATCACTGGTCCCAACAAAGAGGTCACTTCAGAAAATGTAAATGCGTATTTAAAACCCTTAAAGGCAAGGGTAAACTTTCCTGATACCCAACCTTTGCCAGATCCCACACCATCGACAGGTAAAGCCCCTTCGACAGAAAGGTATACTCCACCAGTAGAAGTTCCACGCACAGAAGATTCAAAAATAAAGAAAGAGCGTGAGGATGAAGCCATAAGTAGAAAAGGAATCGATTTTGTCACTAAGAATATGAAGGATTTCAAGTTAGAGAAACCTGAAAAAACAACAATAAAGAATATCAACAATAAACAGATAGATGCTTGGATCCAAAAAGGGACATACAAGCACCCTGAAACAAATAAAACTAGCAGTCTAACTATCACATATAGTAATGAGGGGACGGATATAACACTCAATAACTACAATGAAGGACGTAATTTAAAAACGATGTTTAGTTATGGGGCTGGTTTTAGGGGAAGACTCGAAATAAATAGTCGCTTGATCGACCCTGAAAATAATCATATATCTGGACGGACAAATATTAGTCTTTATCCATTCGGCAATGGAGGCATAAATACAGGTGAAGAGGATGAACAAAAACAAAAGATCTCTGATTTTATTGAGGCGACCAAGAAATTACGAACACAATTTAGCATTCCACAAATACTCGATGAAGACGGAAACGATCGTTTCCCAGAAAAAAAAGAAAAAAGCAATAAAAAATCTAAAACGATGTCCTAAAATGTTTGGCGTATAATAAGGGATGCTCCACTCCCCCAAGCCGAAAGGTGACGCCATGCCTGCTCTGCACGATGCCCCCCCCACGACCCAGCGATACATCTGCCTTGAAGACGTGCAAACGCACAACCTCAAGGGCTTTTCGCTAAACATCCCCAAGCACCAGCTCGTCGTGTTTACAGGGATTTCAGGCAGCGGTAAAAGTAGCCTCGTGTTTGACACGCTCTACAGTGAAGCCCAACGTCGCTACATGAACACCCTCAGCGATTACGCCCAGCAGTTCATGGGCAAGCAAGAAAAGGCCCCTGTTCGTAAGCTGACAGGGCTTTCACCCGCCATTGCCATTGAACAAAAAACGACGCTCTACTCGCCACGTTCCACCGTCGGCACGGTCACCAATATCATGGATTACCTGCGTGTGCTATTTGCCAAAGCAGGGCGTGCGTACTGTCCGCAATGTGGGGCAAACGTGCAACCGCAACGGCTTCCGCAAATGCTCGAACGCATCAAAAAACTGCCCGAAGCCACACGCATTCAGATTTTAAGCCCGCTGATTCGTGGGCGAAAAGGCGATTACGGTGCCTTGTTTGAACAGTTGCGAAAAGAAGGCTTTGCCCGTGCCTATGTCGACGGTAAAATGCTCGACTTGGACGAATTGCCCGACAATTTCAAGCTCGAACGCTATAAGGTGCATCACATTGATGCCGTGGTGGATCGCATCGTCATGCGTCACAATAAGGATGCCACCCTGCATCGTTTGGAACAGGCGTTGTCAAAAGCCGTGCAACGCTCGGGGGGCTACATGCGGTTGTTGAGCCAAGAACCGCATCACGACACGGAAAAAGAAACGCTCATGTCCACCTTTATGGCGTGCCATGCCTGTGACTTGGACTTTGGCGAAATGGCACCTCGCTTGTTTAGCTTTAACTCGCCGTATGGGGCGTGCGTGACCTGTAAAGGCACGGGGCATCAGTTGCACATCGACGAAAAAACGCTGATTAAGGACGCCTCCTTGAGCTTGAAAGACGGTGCCATGCCAGCGTTGGCGTATCTGTTGTGGGGCAAGCATAAGCGTGTGTTGAGCGCGTTTGAGAAGTATCTGCACTTGCCTGTATCGAAGCCGTGGAAGTCTTGGAAAAAAGACGAAAAACAGCTCTTCTTTTACGGACGTGAAAAATCGGTTCACAAGCTTGCCCCTGTGACTGAAATCGATTATGAAGACAGTCCTGAAGATTGGGAAAGCTTTTTTGAAAACTTTGAAGGCATTTTACCGTTATTACGTTTAAAGGCGAATACAGGCGGTTTGACCAGTCAAGCCTATTTCCGCCAATTCACCTTGCAAGATGATTGCCCCGATTGTGACGGACATCGGCTTAAGCCGTTTTCTCTTAATGTTCGATTGGGTGACACGCTCACGTGGAAAGACCTCAGTGCGATGAGCTTGAGCGATGCCTATGATGCCCTCGTGAATCTCACGCACGAACTCACGCCGACCGAAGCCTTGATCGCTCAAGTGCCGATGAAAGAAGTGTTGGCTCGCTTGCAGTTTTTGAAAAACGTGGGCGTGACCTATTTGACGCTAGGACGGCAAGCATCGACGTTGTCAGGGGGTGAAGCCCAACGTATACGCTTGGCTAGCCAGCTGGGGAGCGGTCTTTCAGGTGTGATGTATGTGCTGGATGAACC
>JAJTHC010000159.1 GCA_021299615.1 Vampirovibrionales bacterium | reverse complement strand
GCAAGCGGTCGCACGCAACCCAATTACGAAAATATGGACAGGCTCTGCGATATTTTGGATTGTGCCGTGGGGGATTTGTTTGAAGCTGAACCTGTTCAGCAAAAACTATTTTAGGGGGCATCGTATGACGGCACGCTTTACCCTCGCTGAATTGGTGGAAGCCACACAGGCTCGTGTGATTAACCTGCCTCGTTTGTCGGGCGAACGCTTTTCCATTTCTACAGATTCTCGAAAGCTCACGACGGAAAACGTGTTCTTGCCCTTGGTGGGCGAACGCTTTGACGGGCATGATTTTTTAGCATCCCTTAAAGAAGAGGGTGTTTCGATCGCTTTTTGTGAACAGCGATACTATGATGCTCACCCTACAGCAAAAGAGGCATTTGCCAACGTCACGCTCCTTTTGGTGGAAGACACGCTGGATGCCTTGCAGGATCTAGCCCACTTTCACCGTAAGCGTAGTTCCGCCAAAATTATTGGCTTGACAGGTAGTTCGGGCAAAAGCACGATGAAAGAATACCTCTTTCACGTCTTTAAGCAGGCTCACCAAACGCAGGCGACCTTTGGCAATCATAATAACGATATTGGCGTGGCTCAAACCCTTTTGGCGATTGAAGCCGACACGGAAATCGCTATTGTGGAAATGGGCATGCGTGGCTTGGGGCAGATTCGACGCCTCACGAAAATGGCGGAACCTGATTTGGGCTTGCTCATCAACATAGGACCCGCCCACATCGAACTGCTCGGCACGCTAGAAAACACGGCGATCGCCAAGTGTGAGCTGGTGGAAGGCGTGAAATCCACGCTTGTTTCTAATGGAGACGATCCTTACCTAGAAGCCCGCTTGGCGGAACTCCCTTTGACGCCGTTGACGCATCTACGTTACCAGCTCAAGGATGCTCAACACAAAGTCGCTTTGCCTGATGGCACCTTTCAATTCACCGTCGAAGGCGTGGATTTTAAGTCTCCCTTGCCTGGTGAACATCAAGTATCGAACGTTTTGGGCGTGATTACGGTGGCGAATGCCTTGGGTGTCTCAACCCAAGCGGTGGCGGATGCCTTGGCGTCCTTCGCCTCTCAAAGCGGACGCTTTGAACGAATCCATCTCGACAACGGAAACACCCTCATCAACGATGCCTATAACGCTAACCCGACCAGCATGAAAGCTAGCTTGGATGCCTTTTTCGCCAGCACCTTGGAGCCTCATCAAGCCCGTGTGCTGATTCTCGGCAGCATGAAAGAACTCGGTGAAGCTTCGCCTGCCTATCATGCGGAACTTGTTGAATCGTTGAAGGCACGTGCAGATCTGCGAGCCGTGATCTTTATCGGTGAAGAATGGCAGGGCGTGGCTTTGCCTGAAACGTCTTCTCTTTACAGCGATACGGAGCAATTTTTGCAAGCCTTGCAAGAATCCCAAGTGCAGGCGTTAAATGCCTTGAATGCGGAAGAAACGATCGCTTATTTTCTAAAAGGCAGTCGCTTTCACGCCCTTGAACGCTTGATTCCCCCTTTAGAATCCTATAAAAAATCATCACAAACATTGGAAAATACGCCTCTATGAATACCTTTTTAGAACTCCTTCATCAAGCCCACTTGGCACATCTCATCAAAACCCAGCTGATTTTTATTCTGCCCGCCGTGATTATCGCCTTTGGCGTGGGTTTGATCGGCTTTCCCCTCTTCATCAATTTTCTCAAATCCCTGCGAGTCCAGCAATTTATTCGTGAAGAAGGACCCGATTCGCATCAGTCCAAAAAAGGCACCCCCACAGGCGGAGGCATCTTCTTGATTGGCTTATGGGTCGTGGTTTCGCTGATTATGGCAGGGGTCATGCAGTTTATCAAAAATGCGGAACATATTTTGCCGTCGCCGTATTTTTATACGCCACTGGTCATCAGCCTAGGACTCATGGGACTCGGTATGTGGGACGATCTGGCTAAAGTCCTCAAAAAACAGAACAAGGGCTTAGGGGCGAAAGCTAAACTCTTCGTGCAAGCAGGCATCGGCGTGATGTTTGGCTTGATTATGGTTTTCGTGTTGGGTGACACCGATGTCCATTTCTTCAGTCATATTGTGCATTTGAACGGCTGGCAATACATGCTGTATGCCACGTTTGCGGTGACAGCTTTGTCGAATGCCGTCAACTTGACGGATGGACTCGACAGCTTGGCTGGAAGCACAACGGCACTCACGTTTTATGCCTTTGTTCTGCTTCTGTTGACGCTCCCCAATGCGGAAAAATTCTTTCCCACCTTATTATTGTGCCTTTTAATCTTGCCCTGCTTGATTGCCTTTTTGGTTTACAACAAGTTCCCTGCCCGAGTCTTCATGGGCGATTCAGGGAGCCTCGCCCTCGGCGGACTCATCGCCAGCGTGGGCTTAATGACGCATCAAGATGGCTGGTTGCTTTTGACCGCAGGCATTTTCACGCTCGAAGCCCTTAGCGTGGTGATTCAAATTGTGGGCTTTCAATTGTGGAAAAAACGCTTCTTCAAAATGGCACCGTTTCATCACCATTTTGAATTGTGTGGTTGGCATGAAACCCAAGTGGTGAATGTCTTTGTCGTGTTCCATGGTTTACTCTGTATGCTTGCCCTGTTCTTACAACGATTTAACGGAGTCCCCAGCTAATGTCGCATCCTATTTTGGCACAAATCACGCAAGGCGTGCAGGATTCCCTCATCTGCGAGATGTCTCGTTTAGCCGTGTCGAAAAAAGCCCTTAATTTGGCGGAAGGTCTGCCTGATTATGATCCGCCGTCGTGGGTTTTGGAGGCCTACCAGCGTGTTTTAAGCGAAGGCAAAGATCTTCACCAGCTTCGCAACACATGGGGAGCCGTAGAAACCCGTGAAGCCGTGTCGTCCTATTATCAACGGTTTTATGGTTTGGATTATGAACCTGAAACCCAAGTCACCATTACCTGTGGTGCAACCGAAGGTTTGTATTTGGCTTTAAAAGCTCTGATCAATGCGGGTGATGAAGTCATTGTGTTTGAGCCGTTTTACGAGCCGTATCACGATTTGGTCAAAAGCTTGGGAGCAATCCCTGTTTTTTACACGTTGACGGCTCCTGATTTTCAGATCGAAGCGGATACCTTAAACGCCCTCATCACGCCGAAAACGAAGGCGATTGTCCTCAATAATCCGAATAATCCCACAGGGCGAGTCTTGAGCAAGACGGAGCTTCAAACCTTGGCGGATGCGGCGATTCACAACAATTTATGGTGCTTGAGCGACGAAGTGTACGATCAATTGCTGTACGAAGGACGCACTTTTACACCACTAGCGAGTTTGGCTGGCATGGCAGAACGCACGGTGACGCTAGGCTCTTGTTCCAAACTTATTAGTGCAACAGGCTGGCGAGTCGGTTGGGCAGTGGGTTCCCCCGAACTCACCCACGCCTTGCGAGGCTTACACGATTTAAGCACGGCAGGCACGAACACCTTTTTTCAGTTGGTGGCAGCCGAAGCCTTGAATGCTTACACGCCTGCGTTACAGGCGGAAGTCCAAGCCGTTTATGCTGAAAAGCGACGTTTGGCGTTGGATGTGTTGCTGGCTATGGGGATTGATGAAGGGAAGGCTCGGCGGTATTTACCTGAAGGGGCGTATTATGTTTGGCTCGATTTAAGGGATACGCTGGGTGTTGAAGATGAGTTGGTTTGGGCGATGAAGCTGATTAACACAGTAGGAATTTCCGTAGTCCCTGGATGCACCTTCGTTCAGGGTGAAAGCAGTGGCTTTGTGCGTATTTGCTTTGCTAAAGAAGCCTCCACCTTGCAGGAAGCCGTCCGTCGACTAGGAATGTGATATAGCCGAATTGATATAGTATTTTAAATAATTTCCCCTACAGTGCCTATACGTCTCTGTACACCTCATACCATTTAAACGATTGAATAGCCTAACTCTAAATGCAGCTATAGCAATTAAACTTGGCTATGCTGAATCGTTTATTTGTTTTTTCGTAAGAAAAGCTTGATTTATTCTGTTTTTTTGATTTAATAGAAAAGAAGCTCAAGAGAGTTGCGGGTGTAACTCAGTTGGTAGAGTATCTGCCTTCCAAGCAGACTGTCGCGCGTTCGAGTTGCGTCGCCCGCTCCATTTTTAATTTCTCTCAAATGCTTGTGAGTAAAGGGGTTTCATGTCATTTCCTTCGCCAGCCTTTGATGAAAGCCAGTTCTTGGCAATCCCCTCGCCCTTTGAACGAGTCACCATTATCGGGGCAGGCCTCATAGGCGGATCCTTTGCATGGCTGATGCGGGAACGCTTTGGAAGCGATAAGCTACACATTACTTTAGTCGACAAAGACGAAAAAACCTTACAGCTTGCCTTACGCAAGGGCATCGCTGGCTGGAGCGATGCTGGACGTCTCACAAACGGCATCACGATCAAGCCCTGTTCCCGATTGTGCAAGGCGGGACGTTTGAAGATTTACGCATCAAGCACGCACGCATGGTGCAAGATTTTGACGCCGTGGGTTACGCCATAGGCGGCGTT
>JAJTHC010000026.1 GCA_021299615.1 Vampirovibrionales bacterium | reverse complement strand
CATTGTTGTGATTGGTATTTTAACTGCAATGGCAATGATTCAGACTCAAGGTATTGATGAAAGCACAGAAAACGCAATGCTTGAAGACTACCTTCAAAAGCTTAACTCAGGCGCCGCTACCTATTTAGAAAATACAGGACAATCCCCCACGAGCTTTAATCAATTTATGGCTGTGGATCATGCGGGATTAGATCCTGAAAATAATATCTTGGTACCCTTACTTTATAATCAAAATAATATCGAAATGTGTGGCACAACCATACCTGCACCAAGTACTACGACCCTAACCTGTGACGGAGCGGGGTTGGTAAAAAGACAAGCCACTTATACCCTGACGGCTGGAATGATTTCAATTAACATTTCTGCAAAATGATCGTGTGGATTCAGGTAGAGAAAGCTCTGCAAAAGCGGTTTAAAGAATTAATACCATTTCTTAGATTGAATAGCGTATAAGGTGGATTCTAGGAGCCTAGACTCGCAGATGGGTGAGCTGTACACAAACGTACATAAGCACATCGAGAATCGTAGCGACAACGAAGACGACAGACGCTATTTAATCTAAGAATTGGTAAAAGCAGACGTTAGGCTCCTCGTCTCGCCTTCTGTGCAGAAAACGATAAAGACGGCTATATAACGCAGAAATGTTCGCCGAAGGGGACGTTCTCTCTGTCTTCGGGATTGCGTTTTTGAAACATTTCGTTACAAAAACGCACAGGAATTCTTAAGAAATACTTAATGCTTATGTAAGGTGCAAGAAACAAACAGAAGCCCTTCACCCACGGCAAACCCAAGCCAATTGACCAGATAATGACCAGCCCATTATAAAAAAACGATCCCCACCCTTTCCCGTCTAACCCAATTTTATACAGGGGGAATATATAGGTATGAGCGATATTGACTTTAAGTCTATCGCTCTTTTTCTTTTTTTGATAACTTTCTACCGAATCAAAATACTAAAAAATGGATTGCTAGTTTCTTATAACGCTGGTGCTTGGAGACCTTTGTGCCGCCAAAAGTTCTGCTCCCCCGAAATCTCAACCTCCTCATCCTAGTCCTTCCATAGTTGCTCACGTTTGACCCTTTGTTGCTCCTGTTCAATTCTATCAAGTTGTTGTTTCCTTTGAGATTCTTCATACCAATTATTATTTGATGATGAAGCTGGAGCAGGAACATAAGTAGAGGTAGAGGCTGTCGATTCAGTAGATAAGGTATTTATAGATGACTCAACATCACTTAACCTTGACTCAACATCTGACAAGTCAACGATGCTTTGACTGTGGGTAGTTTTTCTAGTGTCTGCTAAATACCATATAAAGCAAAAATTAAAAATTAATTGAATGGCGATACAGACAATCAAAAGCCTTTTATTAGAATATGTCATGTTTTAATCTCTTCTTTCTTGTACTTGTTTCTTATTCGCTTCTTTTTCGGCACCATAAGACACAGAAATAAAATAAGCACAAAGGAACAAAATACCAATTATTATTCCTTTTATTAATTCATCAAAAGCTTGATCACGAACGATGTTGATCACCCAGAAAAATGTCGCCCATGACCAAATACAGATAACCCCTTCCCAAAAATCATTCTGCCTGTACTTATCTTTTAAGTATTGAACACAAAACCAAGCGACGAATCCCAAAAACAAACAGCCAAAATCGTAACCAAATTCATTTTTTTATCCTTTTTCTTATTCTTGGCACACTCAAGAAAAACCATTATAACCCAAAAAATAGAATTGAGGGAAAACCACCGATTCTATTTTTTAGTTGATTTCTAAAAAAGTTGAATACGCCTTTAGAAATTTCGTTTACTTACAAAGTTAAATAGAAAGTCACCTGTCGATGCTTGATATGTTTGTCATATACTAGGAAGATACCCTTCACCTATTAACGAAAGTTCCTTGCTATGACGGAAACCCTCGCCCCTGATGCCCTGCCTGTTCTCGCTGAATCCCACGTCAACGAGGCTTTTTCCTTCACCCTTCACGCCACGCAAGGGCAAGCCCGAGCAGGCACCTTCACCACCCCCCACGGCGTCATCAACACCCCTGTCTTTATGCCTGTTGGCACGAATTCCACGATTAAATCGGTGACATGGCAACATGTGCATGACTTAAAAGCGGAAATTGTGCTAGCCAATGCGTATCACCTTTATTTGCGTCCAGGGCATGAGCTGGTTGAAAAAGCAGGCGGCTTACACGGCTGGAGCAACTGGCAGAAGCCCATTCTCACCGATTCAGGGGGCTTTCAAGTTTTTTCGCTGGCGAAGTTCCGTAAAATCACCGAAGAAGGCGTGCATTTCAGGGATCCCCTTACAGGTAACAAGCACTTCATCGGCCCCGAAGAAAGCATGGCGATCCAAAATGCCCTAGGTGCGGATGTCATTATGGCGTACGACGAATGCCCCCCCTACCCCATTGAACATAGCACCGCCCTGCTTTCGCTTGAACGCACGCATCGCTGGCTGGAACGATGCTGGACGTCTCACAAACGGCATCACGATCAAGCCCTGTTCCCGATTGTGCAAGGCGGGACGTTTGAAGATTTACGCATCAAGCACGCACGCATGGTGCAAGATTTTGACGCCGTGGGTTACGCCATAGGCGGCGTT
>JAJTHC010000211.1 GCA_021299615.1 Vampirovibrionales bacterium | reverse complement strand
ATCATAGTTTTGGGCATTTGCGTGTCATTAACGATGACATCATCAAAGCCAACAGTGGCTTTGGAACGCATTCCCACCACGACATGGAAATTATTACGCTTGTTTTAAGTGGACAGCTTGAACATAAAGATAGCCTAGGTAACGGTTCGCTTATTCATGCAGGGGATGTACAACGCATGACGGCAGGCACGGGCATTCGCCACAGTGAGTTTAACCCCTCTCAAACCCAAGATGTTCACCTATTACAAGTGTGGATAGTCCCCCACACCAAGGGACTCACCCCAAGCTATGAGCAGAAATCCTTTAGCGATACATCACAAGCAGGTGCTTGGTGCTTGCTGGCTTCTGATGACGGACGAGATACTTCGGTGAAGGTGCATCAAGATCTGCGTTTATGGGGGACTCAATTGGTGAAGGCTGAAACGCTGAATTACTCACTAGAGCAAGGGCGAGCCGTATGGCTTCATGTCGCCACAGGAGAAGTGGAAATCAATGGGGAACAACTCCGTGCAGGCGGAGGTATTGGGCTAGTGGAAACGGGATCTATTGCGTTGAAGGGGCTTGTAGATACATCCCAAGTGTTTTTGTTTGATTTACAGAACTTTCAATAACACCGCCTTGTTCCACACAAAACGCTCTAATCGTCGTCTAAACTTAGCACGGCGACAAAGGCTTCTTGTGGCACTTCGACACGTCCCACTGCCTTCATGCGTTTTTTGCCTTCTTTTTGCTTTTCAAGCAATTTACGCTTACGGCTAATATCCCCACCATAGCACTTGTCTAGCACGTTCTTACGCATGGCTTTGATGTTGGTTCGAGCGATGACTCGGCTGCCAATCGCCGCTTGAATCGGCACTTCAAACATTTGCTTCGGGATCAATTTTTTGAGCTTTTCCGTCAAAGCACGACCCATGTAAAACGCCTTGTCTTCATGGATGATAACACTCAACGCATCGACGACTTCGCCAGCGAGCATGACATCCAACTTCACCAATTTAGAACGGCGGTAGTCTAAAAAGGTGTAATCCATTGACGCATAGCCTTTTGAACGGCTTTTAAGGTGATCGTAAAAATCGGTGACCATCTCAGCTAAAGGCAGTTCGTATTCTAAGCTGACCCGCTTTTCGTCGATATAGTTCATGTTTTTGAACTCCCCACGGCGATCTTGAGCCAACTCCATCATGGTACCCACAAACTCTTGAGGCAGCATGATGCTGACATGAACATAGGGTTCTTCAATGAAGTCACGCTTGCCTGCATCAGGCATTTCAGCTGGGTTAGACACATCCAAGACTTCGCCCTTCATGGTATGCACCTTGTAAATAACACTCGGTGCGGTGCGAATCATACCGATATTGTATTCTCGTTCAATACGTTCTTGAATAATTTCCATGTGAAGCAAACCTAAGAATCCACAACGGAAGCCAAAACCAAGGGCTTCGCTGGTTTCGGGTTCAAAGGTAATGGAAGAATCGTTGAGCTTGAGCTTCGCAAGGGCTTCTTTGAGTTCGCTGTAATCGTCATTGTCCGCAGGGTATAATCCACAAAACACCATGGGAATGGCTTCTTTATAGCCATCCAAAGGCTCGCTGGCTTTGGCACGGTTTGTGGTGACGGTATCGCCCACCAACGCCCCGATTTCTTTAATGGATGCGGCGACATAGCCGACTTCTCCTGAATGCAAGATGTCTCGCTTGATTTTCAGCGGAGGCACCAGCGTACCGAGTTCCGCCACTTCGTAGGATCTTCCGTTTTGCATGAAGTGAATGGTGTCGTTCTTGCGGATTTCGCCGTCGATGACCCGAATATAGGCGATAATGCCCATGTAACTGTCAAAATAACTGTCAAAGACCAAGGCTCGTGTGGGTTTGTCGTCTTCAATTTGAGGGGCGGGGATACGTTCCACCACCGCACGCAAGACGTCTTCAATCCCAATGCCTGCTTTGGCGGAACATAAAATGGCTTCACTGGCGTCAATGCCAATGACCTCTTCAATTTCTTTTTTGACGCGTTCCACATCCGCACTGGGCAGATCGATTTTGTTGATGACAGGGATGATTTCTAAGTCAGCATCCAACGCCATATAGACGTTGGCGAGCGTCTGGGCTTCAACGCCTTGGGTGGCATCCACCACGAGCAAGGCTCCTTCGCAGGCTTCTAGCGAACGAGACACTTCATAGCTAAAATCCACATGGCCAGGGGTGTCGATGAGGTTCAGCACATAGACGGTGTCATCATAGGTGAACTCCATGCGAGCGGCGTTCAGCTTAATGGTGATGCCTCGTTCACGTTCTAAATCAAGGGAATCGAGCATTTGTTCTTGCATAATGCGTTTTTCAATGGTGTTGGTAAACTCAAGCAAGCGATCCGCCAAGGTTGATTTACCGTGGTCGATATGGGCAATAATACAGAAATTGCGGATGTTCTTATTGCGTTGTACTTGAATCATTTTAAAGTATACCTTCCATAAACGTTCATTCCTTGTACATTGTACACAAAACAGAACGTTTATGGAAAATTAATTTCTATGCAATCATATTCAGGTAAGAGGTGCCTTATTTCTTTTTATCTTTATATTCATCTGAACGTCGTAAGTCTTGTTCTAATCGTGCAATAGACCACCCACGTTGTAATTGTGTGGTATATGTTTTTAATCCAGCAGGATCTACTGAGCGTCCAAGAATTTTCTGATAGGCTGCTTCAACTGCTGTTTTCCTATCTTCTTGAGAGTTTTCTAAATCGAGATCACGTTCTTGTTTTTTGGGTTCTGGAGCTGGCGTCGTAGCTGTTGGAGCTGGTGCTGCTGTTGGAGCTGGTGCTGCTGCTGGAGCTGGAGCTGGTGCTGCTGTTGGAGC
Organism: Vampirovibrionales bacterium; assembly: GCA_021299615.1. Lineage (GTDB taxonomy): Bacteria > Cyanobacteriota > Vampirovibrionia > Vampirovibrionales > JAJTHC01 > JAJTHC01. The sequence goes on along the minus strand of JAJTHC010000211.1, from coordinate 130 downwards.
TGGTGCTGCTGCTGGAGCTGGAGCTGGAGCTGGCGTCGTAGCTGTTGGAGCTGGCGTCGCAACTGCTGGAGCTGGCGTCGCAACTGCTGGAGCTGGCGTCGCAACTGCTGGAGCTGGCGTCGCAACTGCT
>JAJTHC010000252.1 GCA_021299615.1 Vampirovibrionales bacterium | reverse complement strand
ATAAATAAACGCCAAATGCGTCGAAAATAAAAAGCCGAAAAACAAGCCCACATTTAAGACCATATTCACCCAAATATTACCCACATGGACGAGGGGATACATCACAAAAAAGCCCAAAATGCCGACTTGAGCCGCCGCAATGAAGACGGCTCTCAAATAATCGTGCTTGAAAAATCGCCATTGCAAAATCAAGGCACGACCAATCGACGCATCAGAAACCAGCATCGTCACCCACCATAAGGCAGTGGCGAGAAAGACCAATAAGGCTCCCATCATGGACAGAAACACGCCAATCATCCATTGGCTAATCAACGTGAGTTGAGCAGGGGGCAATTTTAAAAGCATCGCTTGCATTTGAACCGAACTCAAGCTGGATAGCTTTTCTAGCGATTCAGGTGTGGCATGGGCAAATAAATCAGGCACGCCATAGGTTTTATAAATCAAGATAAAAGGCAAAATTACCGCCACCGCAAAGGCGATGCCTTGAATGGCGTTAATGGCGAAACTGCGTCCCCAGAAACGCCCGATGCCTTGAAATAAGGGTGTAATGGTGGGTCGTGAAAAAGCAGGATGCTCCAGTTTAGAGGCTTCTTGCATTGCCGTTTGATCGGCTTCACTGCGTTGCAGAGGGTTCAGCCAGAAAGGAGCGTCTGTAGGGCTTTTCGTCTCATCACCTTCCTTAGGTGACTCAACAAAATCAGCAAAAGGCACTCGTGGTGTACTTAATAAAACGTCTTTCGGATGTTCTTGAGCCTCTTCCAACATAAACAGCCATGTGCGAGCGTGTAGGACTTGCATCCAGCCTGTCATCAGCGTCAGCGTAGTCAGCATACATAAGCCTTGCCATAGTAGAATCACGCCTTCGCCTGTCGCAAGTTGGGCGGGACTCGGACTTAGCACGCCACTTAAAAGCAAAATCAAAAAGAGGGGGTAGATCACATCGGCATGACGCCCAGTTTGCACGAGGGCAGATTTGAGCATCCAGCCCAGTCGAAAGGGGGTATTCCAAGTGGTTTCCCAAAAAGACGTCACAAAGCATTCCTCAATCTAATAAAACCAATTAAAATTAAGTCTAGCATAAAATCTAGTTTCTGTTATCATTAAACGTAAGTTTGTTATGAATCACAACGCTTTAGCGTTCAATTAAATGGAGATGCCCCTTATGATGTTTGATATGGCTAAAATGATGAGTCAAGCGAAAAAAATGCAAGACCAAATGGTAAAAATCCAAGACGAATTGGCATCCACACGTTTTGAAGGTCGTTCCAAAAACGGACAAGTCACCATTTCTTGCACAGGCAAATTTGAAGACTGGAAAGTCGACATCGCCCCTGATGCCAACAGCTCTGGCACAAGTGCTTTGGTTGCCGAAGCGTTAGAAGCCTTGACGCAATCCATTATGTCGCAAACACAAGACAAAATGGGTGCTTTGACCAAGGGCTTGAACATTCCTGGGCTTAAATTACCTGGTATGTAGGTTTGACGGTTTGTTCTTATTCCTCCTCCCTTAGGGAGGAGGAATAAGACAAAATAGACTTTCGCAGAGCCTTCTACAGAACACTCTAAATTCTGCTATACATAAACGATCATAAGCACATCGAGAACCCGAGCGACAACGAAGAGACACTGCATAGGAAATTATAAACTTGGCTATATGAGGAAAATCCATTTATACAGATTCATGCTATAGTAAGGGTAATCATAGTATCCGACAGATAAAAAAAATTAGGCTTCAAGAATAGCCTCATAGCCTGTTTCATTTATTGAATACTATCAATATGATTAAGTAAGGAGCTAAATATGTCGTGGATTAATATCGCTTTACTCATTCTTCAAGCTATTAGTGGCGTTTTCATCGTTTTGTTGGTCTTGTTACATTCCCCAAAAAGCGACGGGGCAGGCATTATGGGCGGTATGACAACCAGCTTTGCCACCCAACGAGGCACTGAAAGCACGCTGAACAGCCTCACCAAATACTCGGCGATTGTCTTTTTTGTGGTGTCTTTTATTTTAGGCTACTATTTTTAATCGTTTTTGCCTTGATTAGTGCTTCTATTTCTATTATGGTAGCCTCAATCTCTTTTTCTTGCTTTTCATTTGGAAGCACTCGATTTATTTTTTGGGGTTGTATAGACGGATATGTAAAATTATAAGCGAATTCAATCGGCGAATAAGTACGATTGATAATTTTTCCATCGCCAAAATAAGTTTTCACTCCCTTATAAAGCATTCCCAGCGACGTAATAGATGCAGGAGCTTCTGTTTTTGCTAAAAAATGAGTGGTCTTCGTTCCCATAGATAAAAAGTGACTTACAGTCCCTTGAAATTTTAGCTTGTCCTTCAGCAACTGCTCAAGGTTCCAAAAAACCAGTTGGTTTGTTCGACGCAAATCTTGGTGAGCAGGCACAAGTTGAGGGGTACCATATTGTCGAAGCAATGGATAGAAAGGATCCAAATCAAAAGAATGGTTTTGACCTTTTAGATGAGCCATACAATTACGCAATTGTTCAATCACGGGTATGTCTGCCCAAGCATTAACATCTGATCTCATGGAGGATCTTTCAATGAATTTTTTCATCTCTGTAACCTTCTGACAGAGCGAGAAATCTATTTCTTCTGGCAAAGGTAATAACCTCCTGTTTGGTTCGAGTTTAAAAGTGAGTTCCGCTCCATTGCGTTGTTTCAAATGGTTTTTTGAAAGATTTTGCGGTGTGATGGAGGCATCACGCAAAGTAGGTAGCATTTTCATAAGTAAAGATTAAACCATTTAATTAAAAGATTGGGGAACAACCTCAATTCTAGCTCTTAAACAAGAATTGTCTAGCCCTAAATTGACAAAAGCCCTTCAAGGAACAAATTTCCTTGAAGGGCTTAAATAGGTTAAATGTCTGTTTAGCTGTAAAAAATCTCGCTACCATGCATCCATGAGCTGGCATAGGGACGTTGTTGGTAGTAATCAAAGACATTCGTAACACCCGTACCCTTCGGCGTACTGTTCATAACGGTTTGAGGCACCGCAGGTTTTGTACTGGAAGGGGCTTGTTCGTTTGCTGGGCTAAACGTGTTATGGGGATGGGTGGAATAAGGGGTGACCAATTGACGCATGACGGTGTTCTCCAAGCTATGTGTGTTTTATAGGGTAGAAATCAAAAGTAGAAAAGGGGTTGATCGGTGAAGTGAAATACTTCACCTCTTGAACTAAATAGAGTATATCACATTTTTGTATTTGTAAATATTAAATTTTCAAGAATCCCCCTGAATAGACGGAAGGCGTTTATTGAAAAACGTCTACTTTGAGCACTGTTAAGAAGCTTGAAAAGGTGTCATACTAAAGAAGAGTGGTTCTTTGAAAATCAAACACGTCATCCTGAACGCATGTGAAGGATCTTCCAAAATAGGGAAGAGATCTTTTACTCCGCTCAAGATGACAAAAACCATTTTCCTATTCAATTGTGTGCCAAAAATGAGGGTTCTGTGTGTCAGAAATGGGGGTTTCGTGTGCCAAAAATGAGGGTTCTGTGTGTCAGAAATGGGGATTCTGTGTGCCGAAAACGGGGGTTCTGTGTGTCGAAAACAGGGGTTTTGTGTGTCGAAAATCGAATTTCGTGTGTCGGAAATACCGTTAATTTTGAGATTGACGCAAGAACTCATACAACACAATTGCGACCGAGTTCGACAAATTATGACTCCGCACGCCTTCCACCATCGGAATACGAATCGCATGAGCCTGCTGGCTTTTCACAAAAGAAGCGGGCAATCCCTTGGTTTCACTGCCAAAAACCAATAGGGCATTAGGCGGAAAATCCACGTCCCACAAGCTTTTTTCAGCTTTCGCACTCAAGTAAAACAACGGCGTTTCGGGCGGATGCTCATCCAAAACGGCTTGAAACTCGTAGTGATGCGTCGGTTGCACGACATCCTCATAATCCATGGCAGATCGGCGTAAACCCTTGTCGTCCAAGCGAAAGCCTAGATGTCCCACCAAATAGAGTTTAGATCCTGTACACGCCGCCAATCGCATGATATTGCCCGTGTTTTGAGGTATTTGCGGTTCAACCAACACGATGCTTACCCCGCTAGATGCTGGCAAATACGCCGAAGAAGTAGCAGGACTGGGGTATAACGCCTTTTCTTCAGACGTCATAGACATTTGCAATTTGATGTCTTGGGTCATCATCATAGTGCGTAGATTCTAACGCATCACCGAAACACGACCGTCGTATTCCGTCAATTCCAAGACCTTCTTATACGCAGGATCCGTCAAAATACGCTCGGCTCCAATCACCACGCAAGAAAGGGGGTCATCTGCCACATAAACAGGCACCTGCACTTCTTCTTGAATGAGTTCGTCCAAACCAGCGAGCAAGGCTCCACCACCAGCGAGCATAATCCCACGATCCATAATATCCGCCGCCATTTCAGGAGGCGTAATCGCAAGCGTGCTTTTAATGGCATCAATGATTTTATTGACGGTAGGCAACAAGGTTTCACGAATTTCTGAAGTCGTCAGCGTTACCGTGGCTGGCAAGCCTGACGTCAAATTGATGCCACGCACATCCATTTCAGCTTCCACCGTGTTTTCAGAAGCACTCCCTAAGGTGTGCTTAATGTCTTCCGCCGTACGCTCCCCAATGGAAAGATTGTGTTCTGTGCGTAAATACACTTGCAATTCTTCGTTCATTTGATCGCCCGCAATTCGCAGGCTGTCTCTCACCACGATGCCGTTTAAGCTCAAAACAGCGATCTCCGTAGTGCCTCCACCAATGTCGACGATCATAGATCCTGTGGGTTTGTCGACAGGCATGCCAGCCCCGATGGCGGCTGCCATGGGTTCGTCCACAATATAGACATGACGTGCATCGGCGGAAAAAGCGGCATCTCCGACGGCTCGACGCTCAACTTCCGTGGCTTGGCTTGGCACACACACGACCACTCGTCCTAAAGCCCCTGTAAAAACGTTATTATTGCCAGCCGTCACTTTCGTGATGAACTCTCGCAACATGGCTTCCGCCCACTCAAAATCGGTAATGACGCCTTCACGCAAGGGACGCACGGCACGAATATTCGTGGGTGTTCTGCCCATCATCGCACGAGCTTCAAGCCCAACAGCTAGCACTTGCGGAGGCAACTGACTCGAATCCACAGCAACCACAGAAGGTTCACGCAACACAACGCCTTTTTTGGTGGAACAAATAAGGGTGTTTGCGGTTCCTAAATCAATGCCTAAGTCTTGTGTTTCTAGACCATTTCCAAACCAGTTAAACCAGTTAAAAGCTTTCACGATGGGGGGACTCCTTGCAGGGTGCGTCACAATAAGATTGAGAAAATACGTAAACGAATATGTCTATTTTAGGACAAACATAAAAAATAACAAGCCATAATAATTCAAGGGAAGGCGTTCGAATTAACTTATTCCCTCCCACTTATACCATTTAAACGATTGAAAAGCGTATAGGTGGATTCTAGGAGCCTAGACTCGCAGATGGGCGAGGTGTACACAAACGTACATAAGCAGATCGAGAACCCGAGCGACAAAGTATAGACACTGTAGGGGAAATTATTTAAAATACTATACCTCGAACATCTTCGCAATCATACGAAACCATACACCCTAGGGAGAGGGAGTAAAGCCCCTTTTGCAGACCCTTCTATAAATGTTTTGACAAATGCTTGTAACAAAATGTAAATAATGAGCAATTTCGAGTTTAAAAAAGTCTTTATTAGGGGCTGTCTTCAAAAAAGATGAATCATAATGGAGGCGAGACTGACCATACTGGCGAAATGCCTTGATCGCTTCT
>JAJTHC010000152.1 GCA_021299615.1 Vampirovibrionales bacterium | reverse complement strand
GTGAATACTCATCCTGCGGTAAGTGATACCTTGTCTAAAGTGGGGAACTTGTCCAAAAAAGTGACGCCTCCGAAGAGCAATCATAATGCCAAGTCTTAATGCTTGTAAGGGGTGCGAATAGTATGACCACCAGTGCTTCAATGAAGGAATCCGCCTTATTGCACTGGGATGCCTTATTGCCTGCTCGTCAAGCCCTTTTCATTCAAAAAGACGCTCAGCAAGCGCTGGAACTTTTGCCGATAAATCCTTTTTTGGTGGATGTCTCTCATCAAAGTATCCCCATTCAGAATGCCTTGATTGATCTAACTAGCCAGGCTTATCTTGAAACAGGGCAGCTCAAAGAAGCGACGCTTTTATGGAAGCGATATGGACGTTTTGAACAAGCGAGCTTAGGCTTTATTTGTATGAGGCAGTACCCACTGGCACGAGAAATGTTAGACGGCTTAACACCCAAGCATCAAGCGTATTGGGCAGAAGTCGTGTTTCGCACTTGTACGAATCAGCTGGATGTTTGGCCCAGTTTTCTGCACCTGCGTAACCGTCTTGAAGGCGACTTGCTCATGATGTTTCGCTTTAAGGCGTTGGATTGCCTAGAACACATGATGGGTTACCTCAATAGCTTTTCTTTGTTGAATCCTGAAGTGTTTAAGCTGGTGGGGCGTGTGTTTACCTATAGTGGACTGTTGCAACAAGCGTATTTATTACTACAGCGTAGCCTTGAAAAAAATCCGCTGGATCCTGAAAATTATTTTCACTTGGCACAGTTGTATCTTCAAATGCAACAACGGCAAAAGGCGAAGCTGATGTTACGCCAAGCTATTGCAATAAACGCCGATTATACGCCTGTTCGAGATTTGTTGGCATCGATAAAGTAACGATCAATTTCTTGTGCAAGGGTGATGTCTTTGGCAGACAAGCCCCCTGCATCGTGCGTGCTGAGTTGAATGTTTACCGTGTTGTAGACATTCGACCAATTTGGGTGATGATTCATCGCTTCAGCGTGCAAGGCGACATAGCTCATAAACGCCCAAGCGTGCTTGAAATCGGGGAATTGAAACGACTTTTCAATGGAAGACGCTGGCGTTTTCACCAATTGCCAACCGTCTAGGGATTCCACCGCCAATTCGAGTTCGTGAACAATCATGTGATGCCTCCTTTTAGCTAAAGCACAATTTTAGCATGTGCTGGTTTTTATGCTTATAGTATCATCATAGAAAACAAAATGAAAAGTGGCAAGGCGATGAGCATTAACCCGTCGAATCCTTACAATTACAAAAGTATTCAACCCACTCAAGTGGTTCCTGTACCCAATCGACAAAGTTCACCCATGCCGACTGTTGCTCGTCAACCTGCACAGACGAAGAAAAACGAGCCGTCTTTTTCACTTCCTTGGGCGTTGGCGGGTATGGCGACGCTTTTAGTGGGGATAGGTGTCGTTGCGTTTCGAAAAGACAAGGCAAAACAAATTGAAAAGTTGCCCGAAACCTTAGAAGCTATTTTTGGGAAAAGCTATACGCCTGAAGAAACCAAGGGGATGGTCACAACCTATCAAGACTTAATGAAAATTGAAGACCAAAAAACCTTTATTGAAAGGGCATATCAACAAATTAAAATGGATATGGGTTTAGAAGACGTTAAAATCCCACTTAAAATTATTAAAACAGAGAAAGGTATGGAAAACAACACTAAAGTTGGAGGAAGAGCTTCATGGGTTTCTGTTAGTATTGCAGAAGATGTTTTGAGACATCAAATACTAGATAGTATTGCCCATGAACTCAATCATGTTAGACAAAATAGAGAACTATTACAGGCAGGTTTTTTGGGTGAGTATGTAAAAGACTGTCTTAAAAAGAAATTCCCTAAAGGGGTTAAGAATTACAAGGAAATTGAAGCGGAATTATGTAGAGAACTGGAAGCGAGCTTTTCTGATATTTACGGGAATGTAAGAAAACCCTCTATTCAAAAAGGAACTCCACGCTATCAAAAAGCCGAAGAATACCTTAAAGCACATAAAAGTTATGACACAACTACACTCGAAGCCTATCATAACAATCTCCTTGAGATAGAATCTCATGCGGTGGGGCGTGCCATGCGACGCTTTGTTAAAACCATTAAACTCTACAATCTTTAAAGCCTCGCTAACACGACTTCTATCGCCCCACGATGCACCGCCCACAAATCGTTCATTCGCTCGCCTTCAGGCAATTCCACCGTCAACACAGGAATGCCTCGTTCCACCCCTGCCCAGTTGCCAAAGGATCCCGGTGTGGGGTAGCCAATGCTCGCTTCCGCAGGGTAATCGCAGGCGTGAGCGTAACGTGTCGCCAGTTCTTCCGTTTGAGGCAAAGGTCCGTCGTAATTGATGAGGCGGTACGGCGTGTGGTAGCTTAAAATCAGCTTAGGAGCCGTTTGGTTCACCAATTGAGCGATGCAACGGCTTTCAGGCTCACTGAAAGGCAGTACGCCACCGTGATAAGGCTCTTCAGGCGACGAGGCTTCCCAGTTTTGGGTTTCAAAATTGCGGTTCAAATCCACGTTTCGCTGGTTTTTTCGGGTTTTAAGCAGTAAACCGTCAGGGTTGACGATGGGTACCACGCCTAAACGTAAGCCTTCACCCAACGTGGCATCGTGATGCAGGTCGTGCAGGAGTCGAAAGCAGAGTTCCGCCGATTCAGGCTCATCCCCATGAAACGCCCCTAGAAACAAGACATCTAGGGGGGGAATGTCTTCTCGTTTGGCGAGGGGGGGGATGTCTTGTACGTCGAAGCAGTGGAAGTCCAAACGTAAACCTTGCACCGATTGCCCGATACAAAAATGCTGGTGGTATTTACGCATGAGTGACCTTGCTCCTTCCTTCTCTTCTTATTATAGCCGAAGATCTCTGAAAGGGGATTAAATTTATAGCCACTTAACCGCCACCCCCTGCGTCACTTGTTAATGAATCCGCCCTAAAATATACCGTCATTACGAACGAGTAACCCCTCTCCCTACTTATTCAAGGCACGATAGAGGGCTTGTTGCATCAGGTTCAGTTGCTGGTGCATGGACTGTAATTGTTGATGCAAATCGTTCAAATGCGTCTTGATTTCACTGCGTTTGATGTAATGTTCCGCCACATAGGCTTTGAGTTCATTGTGTTCCCCATACGACACAAAGACCTTCAGCGTCAACAGCCACGACAAAACCCCCACGCCACAGGCGGTCATCCAAAGTCCCAGTTGCCAAGGCGACGAATCCAGTAATGTCGTCACTAAGTTTGTATTGCTCATATTTTGACTTCTTTCGTTGTTTTCCTTTTTTTTCAGTATTTGGAAAGTCGCACACACACCCATTTTAAATCCACACACACATAACTAGTATAGCAAAGCAAGCTCCCTTAAAACAGTGCATAAAACCCACTATCTTCATTATTTTGTCCCCCCTCCTAATTTTAGGAGGGAAAAAATATTTCTCATTCACGAAGTGAATCTTCACCTTTAGGAAGCTTCGACAGGTTAGGGGGCGGTTAAACCCACAAACGGAGTCTAAAGTTTAACCTCACCCTCGAACGTCTAGCGACGTTCTCTTCCCTCTCCTAAAATCAGGAGAGGGTATTAAGAAGAACACGATGCAACCACGCTAACGCAGATTCATCCTTGCCTGCCAAACGAGGGGTTATTTTTTCCAGACTCGTGGCGTGATACCACGCCAACCAGCTTTTTTCCGCCGAAGAAAGCAAGCTTTCTTCAATCAAATGTGTCGCAAAGGGGATCCAATTCAACAGCTCAAAGCCATACCACACCCCTGGAGGCGTCCCTGCTTGCAAGGAAACACTGGCTTCCGCCACAACAGCGAGGTTTTCTAAACGAATCCCCCCCCAATTCGGCACGTAGTACCCAGGTTCGATGCTATTAACGGTATGAAGCATCATGGCTTCCGTATACGCCTTTGAAATGCCGTTGGGGCCTTCATGCACGTTAAGGAAGCATCCCACGCCGTGACCCGTGCCGTGACCATAATCATAGCCCGCCTGCCACAACGGTTGGCGACAAATCCCGTCGATCTGAGCACCACTCGTGCCTTTTGGAAAAACCGCCGATGCCCCTGCCATATGGGACTTTAGCACATGGGTATAAGCATCTTTATGGGCTTGGGTGGGTGCCGTTTGAGCAAAGGTCGTCGTGCGAGTAATATCGGTGGTGCCAAAGGGATATTGAGCACCTGAATCGAGTAAAATCCAGTCCCCTGCGGACGCTTGCACATCTTTCGATGGCGTGCCGTAGTGAATCACCGCACTATTGCTTGCGATGCCTGCAATGGTGTTAAAGCTTAAATCCACGGCTCCTTCGGCTTTGTAAAAGCCTTCAATCGTGTGAGCCAAATCCAGTTCAGAAACGGGTTTGCCTGCGTCGGCTTGAGCATCCAACCACGCCAAGGTACGAATAACCGCCACCGAAGAACGCAAGTTGGCTTCTTGCATGCCTGCCAATTCTTCAGGGGTTTTCACCGATTTTTCATGTTGAAGCAGATTATGCCCATCTTTTAGGCGAATGCCTTCTTGAGACAATACATTGAGGATTGCTTGACTATGAGCGGAAGGCGTCCAGTACACGGTTTTATGCTGAGCAAGTTTAGGTAAATCCTGCCAAATCGATACATAAGGCTTCAGCGTGATGCCGTTTTCTTCAAGAACTGTGAGGGCCTTTTGGGTGGAAGGACTCGCATCAGGGGCATCCGCAAAGAGCAGGGCTTGGCTGGCATCGATCCACAGAAACGCATGAAAGACAGGGTTATAGGGAATGTCTCGCCCTCGGGTATTGGTGAACCACGCAATATCGTCGAGCTTGCTGACGATGATACCGTCACAGGAGGCGTCTTTTAACGCCTTTCGCAGCCAAGCGAGCTTGTCGCTGGTGGAACGCCCATGCACGCTGGCGTCTACGGCTTGCCAAGCAGGAAGCGAATCTGTGGATAGCGTCGGAGGGAACAGGGAGCTAATCGGATTTTCATCCACCGCTACAAAACGCAGTGCTAAAGACGCCGTGGCTTTTTGAAGCCCTGCCAATGTAGACACCGTAACGGTTTGGGCGTCATACGCCACGACCCCACCTTGGGGTAAAATCATCAAGAGTTCTTTCAAGCTAGGATTGCCTTCAAGCCCCAATTTCGAGACATTGACATGGCTCAACGGCACTTCAGCATCCGCCTGTTCATAATAACGCCCGTCGGCAAAAAGACAGACGCTGTCCTGAAACACGAGAGCATCGCCCGCTGAACCTGTAAAACCGATGAGAAAATCACGCAACTTGGCGTGTTCAGGCAGATATTCGTTGAGATGTACGTCGTTGTGGGGTAGCAAGAAGGCATCCCACTGGTTTTGCTTTAAAACAGCTTGCAAAGCTTCGATGCGTTGGATATAGGGGGAATCAGGCATAAGACTATTTCTTTCTCTCTTAATAAAAGGGATAGTCTTATTTTAGCATAGCTTTTGCAAGCAATGCCTAGCCAATAAAAAATATCGGACCGACAGGATTTGAACCTGCGACCTCTCCCACCCCAAGGGAACGCTCTACCAAGCTGAGCCACGGCCCGATTTATTAGTCTCACAACGGTGAATATATTCATTCTATCGTATCAAGGAGGCAGGTCAAGGTGTCTATTTAGAAGGGGGTGTCAAGGATTTATAGCCAAGTTTATAGTAGTGTCGATATTCAGCCCATAAAGGGTACTTTCTGTGTCAAAACAAGCCGTTTTTTCGTTATGTACGTCTGTGTACACGCCTCAAAAGCCGTTTGTTTTTCCTTGAAATTCCTCCTTTCATAACTAAATGTCGACACTACCTAATTTCCTTTACAGTGTCTAGACTTTGTCGCTACGATTATTTTGCTCTTTATGTAGGTTTGTCTACACGCCCTCACAAAATAATCTAGGCTCTTTGTCTAGCCTACTGTTCAGAAAACTCTAAACTTGGCTATAACTTGGCTGTATCAGCCATACTTGGTGGAGTTGATACTTACGGCGTTGACGGACAGATCCATTCCCTTGGAAGGCTATGACACGTATGGGGCGTTATTTCTTCTCCCGAAATCGAGATAGAAAGATTTTCAAAAATAAAACCTTTCAACGATTGACAGCCTCGCTTGATACGTTAAACTGAAGGAATCAAAAGCCCGTGTGGCGGAATCGGTAGACGCTGCGGACTTAAAATCCGTTGTGGCTAACACCACGTGCCAGTTCAAGTCTGGCCACGGGCATATCCCCTATTCCTTTCAGGATAGGGGATTTTTAAATATTGTATAGAAACCTCTGCGAAAGTTCAAGTCGGATGAAGATTCAAGGAAAAACAAACGGCTTTTGAGGCGTGTACACAGACGTACGCAACGAAAAAACGGCTTATTTTGTTGATTGCTTGCAATCACTCACGCTTCGTGCAAATGAAGATTCGCCGAATGGGACTTTTGCAGAGGTTTCTATAGAGAATGCCTAGCACTTGGTGAATAAAAAACTCCCTTACTGGAAAGAAAGGGAGTTTAAACTGGGGTAGAAGGATTCGAACCTCCGGATGTCTGGACCAAAACCAGATGCCTTACCGCTTGGCGATACCCCACTATTGAAGTGTGATTACAACGTCTATTCTTATTAGATAATCTAAAACTTTATTTGCAAAGAATATCGATTAACCTCACACTTCTTAATGTACGATGAACAGAACAGAGAGTCAAGCCTTTAAGCGACAATTTCCGTCAAATAACCCACAACAGCGTTTTCACCTAGTCTGTGTCTTTGTTTTGCATTTTGTTACGTTTGGTAAAAGAAACTTGCAATTTGACTTTGTTTAAGGGAAACTCTAAGGGTGTCAACGTCTTTATAGGCGTGAACTGTAATAAATAAAGGATTTCAAACATGCCAGTACCTAAGCAACGCCGTGGTAAAGCCGACAAACGCGCCCGTCGCGCTAACTGGAAGGCGCTCCCAACAGCTGTGACCTTCTGCACCAACTGCGGAAGCCCTAAATTGACCCATGCCGTTTGCACCGTCTGTGGTTTTTATAACGGACGCATCGTGTCTCCTCGTTTCGCAAAGAAAAGTGGCTTTGATCAAGTACAGTCTCAAGTTCAAAATGGTATTGAAACCTTTGAAGAGCATGTGCATGACGAAAATTACGGACATGACCACGCACACGACGTGACTGATGTGGTTGATGTTGAAGCAAAAACGAAAGAAGACGCTAGCGAGTAATCGCTTGGCGTCTTCCAAGACGTTTGCTTATCCTGAAGCATAGTTACAAGACGTTGGTTTTTCCTAATTGAGGGAGTTGTTCATGGCAAATAAGCCAATCGTAATTGCATTAGATGCAATGGGTGGTGATTACGCCCCCGTTGAAACAGTCAAAGGTGCCATACAGGGGGCGAAAGTCTATGGTGTTGCTGTTGAACTGGTGGGCAATCCTGCAGTGATTCAAACCGAGTTGGACAAGTATGACACCCGTGGTTTGGATTTACGCATCGTGGAAGCCCTTGATGAAATAGGTATGGATGAAGTGCCTACGGTTGCCTTGCGTAAAAAGAAGAATGCCTCTATTGCAGTCACGGCTCGTCGAGTCAAAGAAGGTCATGCGGATGCCATGGTCGCAGCGGGATCGACAGGGGCGGCTTTAGCAGCGGCCTTGTTTAATATCGGGCGAATCAAGGGGGTTGATAGACCTGCTATTGGGGTGGCATTGCCGTCTCAACGCACGCCAACCTTAATGATTGACGGCGGAGCCAATGCCGATTGTACGCCTGAACTATTGGTGCAGTTTGCACGCTTGGGTCGTGCTTATGTGCAAGGCGTTTATGGGATTGAGCATCCGAAAGTGGGCTTGTTAAATATCGGTTCTGAAGAAGGTAAGGGTAACGCCTTTTCAAAAGAAGCCTTTGCGTTGTTAAAATCGGCGACTGACTTGGGTTTTGCAGGTAATGCCGAAGGGCGTGATTTCTTTATTAGTGAGTTTGATGTAATCGTTTGTGACGGCTTTTCGGGCAATGTTGCCTTGAAATCCGCCGAAGGTATGGCGACTCTATTTGGGCGTTTAATCAAGCAGGAATTGACGCGAAATATCTGGACGAAGCTGGTGGCTCTGCTGGCAAAACCTATTTTAGAAAAGGCTCGTAAACACATTCACCATGAATACGTAGGTGGAGCCTTGCTTTTAGGCATTAACGGCATTTGTATTATTGCTCATGGGGGCAGTTCTGCCTTGGCGATTGAAAATGCTATTCGCCTCGCAGTGGCAGGCGTCAAAGGCGATGTGATGACCAAAATGGTGGAAGCCTCTCGTTTAAATAGGGATGCTTTGCTTGCTGTTGAAGAAGGTGAAGTATCTGAAATTAGTGCGGTATAATGAGGAAGAGAACTGGTGAGCAATTCTAAGCAAGAACGTAAGCAATACGGCGTTAAAATTATCGGGGTGGGGTCTTCAGTGCCTCCTACGGTATTGAGCAATGACGACATGGCGAAAATGGTGGAAACCACCGATGAATGGATCCAAACACGCACAGGCATTCGCTCTCGTCACGTCTTAAGTGGGGATGAAATGCTCACCGATTTGGGCATTGAGGCGGCTAAGCAAGCTTTAGTAATGGCAGGTATTGACGGATCCGACATTGACCTTATTATTGTCGCCACAACCACACCTGATGAACGTTACCCAGCGATGGCGTCTCGCATTCAAACAGCGATCGGTTCGACCAAATCCTTTGGTTTTGATTTAGCCTTGGCTTGCACAGGTTTTGTGGCGGCTTTGATTACAGCGGAGCAATTTATACGTTCAGGCATGGCAAAAAAAGCCTTGGTTCTTGGAGCGGATGCCCATTCTCGAGTCATGGACTGGAGCGATCGTAATACCTGCGTCTTATTTGGTGACGCCGCTGGAGCGGTTGTGTTAGAAGCCAGTGAAGATTTTGACGGTTTCTTGGCCAATGACGGCAACCTAGACGGCAGTAAGGCGGATGAACTCCATGCCGACTACAATTTGGTGAATTGCCCGATTTTACCGCAGCCCACGCCTCGAAACCCTTACGTTCAAATGAACGGTCGGGAAGTCTTTAAATTTGCGGTGGGTGTTGTGCCTTCGTCGATTCGTCAAACCCTTGAAAATGCAGGCGAAACGCTTGAAGACATTGATACCTTGGTCTTGCATCAAGCGAATATCCGCATTATGGATGCCATGAACGAACGCTTGGGGATTCCACGTGAAAAAATGGTGATTAATCTTGACAAATACGGCAATACGTCTGCCGCTTCGGTACCTTTAGCCTTAGATGAAGCCGTGCGTAACGGTCAGATTCAAAACGGTAATCGTGTGATGACCTGCGGTTTTGGTGGCGGTTTGGCGTGGGCGTCCAGTTACTTTATATGGTCAGGCCCCAGCTTTGAAAAAATTGCCTACATACAACCTGCTCAAGAAGGAGGACGTGCCTAATGACGTCGAATGGCTCAAAAAAAGTGGCGTTTTTATTCCCTGGGCAAGGCTCTCAAGTGGTCGGCATGGGGCAAGATTTTTACGAATCTAATGCCCGTCTAAAAGCCTTATTTGACCAAATTAACGCCTTGGTGACGCCGAATGAAGCAGGGCAATCTTTGTTGGATATTACCTTCAAAGGATCGAGTGAAGAACTCAACCGCACGATTTACACACAGCCGTCTATTCTAGCGGTGTCTTTGGCGGCGTATGAAGCCTTTCAAGCCCAAGTCCAAGTCACGCCTTTGGCGGTGGCAGGACATAGCCTAGGTGAGTTTTCAGCTTTAGTCGCAGCAGGGGCGTTACGTGTCGATGCTGTGGTACCGCTCGTTGAAAAGCGAGCCAGCCTCATGGAAACGGCTCCAGCAGGGACGATGGCAGCCGTTTTGGGTTTGTCGGCGGATCTTGTCAAGCAGACTTTAACAAGCTTAGATCTAAACGGTGAAATTGCGGTGGTCGCCAATGACAATAGCCCGTCGCAAATCGTGATTTCAGGCACAGTCCAAGGCATTGAATTGGCAAGTCCTGCTCTGAAAGAAGCAGGTGCCAAGCGTGTGATTCCCTTGCCTGTCGGCGGCGCCTTTCATTCCCCTTTAATGGACGAGCCAGCAGACGCTTTTGCTAGCTTGCTTGAAGAAGTTCCCTTTCAAGACGCCCGTATCCCTGTGATTAGCAATGTGGATGCTCAAGCCAAGACCTTTGCCAAAGACCTAAAAACAGCGTCTATCTTACAAATGCCTTCTAGCGTCCAGTGGACAAGCACGATGAAAACATTGGTTGAAACCCTCGGGGTGAATACCGTCATCGAGTTTGGTCCAGGTAAGGTTTTAACAGGTTTAATGAAAAAAAGTTACCCTGATGTTCAGATTTACAACGTCTATGACACCGCTTCCTTGGCGGAAGTCGTCGATGCCTTTCAAGCAAGCCCTGCCTTGTCTTAACCGCTGTAAATAGTCCATTATAATTAGAGAAGGATCTTACATGAACGCACAAAAACAAGTCGCTATTGTTACAGGAGGCTCACGAGGCATTGGCAAAGCTTGCGTTGAAACGCTTGCTCGTTCTGGTTTTGATGTCGCCTTTACCTACCATTCCAGCAGTGCGAAAGCCGATGAATTGGTCGCAAGCCTTACAGCAGAAACAGGGCAAACACTCAAAGCCTATCAATCTGATGCGGGCGATGCGAAAGCGTGTCAAGCCTTGATTGACACCGTCGCTGCTGACTTTGGCTCGGTGGATGTCCTCGTCAACAATGCAGGCATCACACGGGATACCTTGATGATTCGCATGAAAGACGAAGATTGGGATGCCGTGATTCAAACGAATCTCACGGGCGTTTTTCATACCACTCGTGCCGCAGGCAAAGTCATGATGAAGCAACGCAAGGGCGTGATTATCAACATTTCAAGTGTGGTGGGCGTTTACGGTAACGCAGGGCAAGTCAATTACGCCGCCGCCAAAGCAGGTTTGATTGGCTTGACCAAAACGGTTGCCAAAGAACTCGGTGCCAGAGGCGTGACCTGTAACGCCATTGCCCCCGGTTTTATTGAAACGGATATGACAGGCGATTTGCCTCACAAGGATCAATTGCTCAATGCAATTCCCTTAAAACGATTTGGCAGTCCTGAAGATATTGCGAATACGGTGCTATTTTTAGCCACCAAAGGGCAATATATTACAGGGCAAGTTATTGGTGTGGACGGTGGGCTTGTATTTTAAGCTTGATACGTCATTATAGGAAGTGGGCAAATGGCCCTATATTTAAATTGGAGAATGAATACTATGTCTAGCGTATTAGATCGTGTTAAAAAAGTCGTCATCGAACAGTTGAATGTCGAAGAAGATCAAGTGAAGCCTGAAGCAAACTTTCAGCAAGACTTGGGTGCGGATTCCTTGGATACCGTTGAACTCGTCATGGCGTTGGAAGAAGAGTTCGGATGCGAAATCCCTGATGAAGATGCTGAAAAAATCGCAACCATTCAGGATGCCGTCAATTATGTAGAGCGTAACCAATAGGTTTTGCCTTGATTTTATGGAAGGTCTTCTACTGAAGACCTTCGACCCCCTTATTTACGTCAAAATTAAACTATGTGGATCCCCTGATGATGAGTCAAAAACGTGTCGTTGTAACTGGAATGGGCAGTGTTTCGCCAATGGGCAAAAATAATGCTGAACTATGGGAAAACTTAGAAGCGGGTCGTAGTGGCATTCGCTTTATTGAAGTCATCCCCGAAGAAAGACGCACCTGTAAAGTGGCTGGGGAAATTGTGGGCTTTAATCCTGAAGACCATATGGACAGAAAAAAAGCCCGTCGCATGGATCGTTTCTCGCAATTGGGTTTAGTCGCTGCGATTCAAGCCTATGAAGATTCAGGCATTGAAGGGCATGTGGAAAAGCATCGTATGGGTGTGGTTGTGGGGACGGGTTCTGGTGGTTTGATTACCATGGAAGACACCGTGATTTCCAGCATGGAAAAGGGCTACGGTAAAGCTTCACCATTCTTGGTTCCGATGATGATTCCTGACATGGCATGCGGACGCATTTCCATTGAACTCGGCATTACGGGTCCTAACTTCGCTTTGGTGACGGCGTGTGCCACGGGTACCGATTGCATTGGGCAAGCGGTAAAAATGATTCAAACAGGCGAATGTGATGCCGTGGTTGCGGGTGGAGCCGAAGCCCCCCTAACGGCAGTCGCTGTGGCTGGTTTTAACAACATGAAAGCTTTAACAGGTCGTAATGACGACCCTGAACGTGCCAGTCGACCTTTTGACAAAGACCGTGACGGCTTTGTCATCTCAGAAGGGGCAGGCATTTTGATTTTAGAAGATTATGAAATCGCCAAAGCCCGTGGGGCTAAAATCTACGCGGAAATCGTGGGCTATGGTCGCTCTTCCGATGCCTTTGATATTGTGATGCCTCACAAAGAAGGCTTGGGAGCCTCTCGTGCGATGACAGCCGCTTTGCGTTCGGCAGACTTGGCACCTGAAGATATTGACTACATCAACGCTCATGGAACATCGACACCGCTAGGTGATTTGGCGGAAACCATCGCCATTAAGCGTGT
>JAJTHC010000269.1 GCA_021299615.1 Vampirovibrionales bacterium | reverse complement strand
TGGACATTACCAAAGAAAAGGGCAGCTTGATTGAGCTAGGGGCGAATAATACCTTGCACGATTTGGTCACGGCGTTAAATGCAATCGGTGTGACGCCGAGTGATTTAATTTAAATTCTGCAAGCCCTAAAAGCAGCAGGATCCCTTGAAGCCGAGCTGGAAATCATTTAGGAGCGACTGGCGTCATGGAATTATCATCTTTTGCGGTTCCCAACATTGCGTTACCACCAACGGAATTGCCTGCGTATAAATTTAAGCCGAACAATTCTTTAGTGCCTGAACTAGCGACTAAAGAAGGCGATGTGGGCAAGCCTATGGCTGAACGGCTCAAGGACTTACGAGCCAGCTTTTTGGATCCGCAAACGCCCAAGCAAAAAGAGTTAAAGGGTGCGGCTCAACAGTTTGAAGCGGTGTTTCTTCAGCAATTGTTGGAAGCCATGGATTCGACGGTGGATCGTGAAGAAGGCTTTTTAAGTGGAGGCGAAGCCGAAAAAACCTTCCGAGGCATGTTGAATCAAGAAACGGCGACGAACATCAGTAAGCAAGGTGGGCAAGGCTTTGGCTTGGCAGAGTCGGTGTATCAGCAGTCCGTCTTATTGTACGACGTGAAGTAGATATAGCCGAATTAATAATTCCCTATACAGTAAGCTATATCATCTTGTCATTCTGCGCGTAGTCGCAGAATCCCCTCAAACGTCACCCATAACCCTTTATGGAAGATTCTGCAACTACGTGCAGAATGACATGGGACTGTTCATAAAATTAGAGGCTTAGCTATAAAACGTTTTTTTGGAGTAATGTGTAAAGATTTGTAACAATTTTAAGCCCTTTGTAACACTTTATTTCTATTCTTGACAATTTGTTGTATTCTAAAATTACTCTGATGCAATGTTTTTTCTATTAGGATGTTAGCGTTGTGCTAACTTCTTCTAAAGAATTACAGACCCTCCTTTTTGGGAGGGTTTTTTTTGTCTGTTTTAGGATTTCTATAAAGGTGGCTATAACATCTTGTCATTCTGCGCGTAGTCGCAGAATCTTTATAAAGGGTTACGGATGATGTTGGTGGGGATTCTGCAACTGCGTGCAGAATGACATGAAACAGTTCAAAAAATCTACAAAACTCTACAAAAGGCGAACGCCCCCTGATTCAACCTGCCAAGAACTCAAGCTCGACTTCTTTTCATAAAGCAAACTATGAAATTGATGTTGCGTGTCCACATAAGGCGTCGTCAAAAACACTTGCGACGTTTGCGGAAAAATATGCAAGAGTTGAGCCTGTCTGTCCGCATCCAGTTCCGCCATAATATCGTCCAACAAAATAATCGGAGACTTGCCCAAACTGGCTTCTAACATCGCCAGTTCGGCGAGCTTCAAGGCAATGACCACACTGCGTTGCTGCCCTTGGCTGGCATACGTGGTGACATCCACCTTTTGGGCGTTTTCAACAAAGTGAATGCCAATGTCGTCCCGATGCACGCCCCACGCCACCGTTTGACGACGCAACTCTTGAGGCATGATTTCTCGCAGGTGGAGAATACAGGCTTGCACCCATTCCGCTTCATTCAAGCTCGACAAAAACGACAGACCGTCCGTCCAATTATGCAAGGCATAGGTCAAAGTTGGCGTACCGTCATGCCCTTGACTCAAACCTTGATACAACAGGGGTAGATGCGTCTGTAAAAGCCGAAGGGTTTCAAGGCGTCCTGTTAAAATACGCCACGCCACGGCAGCCAGTTGGTGATTCAAGACGTCTAGTAACTCGACTTGCTCCGTTTGTGGGGTGGGGAAATCCATTTGCTTAAGCAAGGCACTTTTTTCGCTGATGGTTTTCTTCCAAATTTGAAGATGCTCCAAATGCAAGGGAACCCGTTGCACGGTGGCGAGATCCAGCCAGCGACGGCGACTTTGAGGCATGCCACGCACAATATCTAAATCCGACAAGTAAAAAGACACGCTCGGCAAACGCCCGATGATTTCGCTTCGAGACTTACAACGTTGCGAGTCAATCAAGAATTGCGTCTTCCATTTTTGACTGGTAAACCCTGTGGGAGACGTCACCTTGTCAGGCTGAAAGCGAGCTTCTAAATCAAGCCCCCCTTGCAAATGCAACGCCACACGAGAACCCTGCCCCAAAAAGGGATCGTCCACCGTGGCATCTAGCAAGCCGCCTCGTGCATGGCGGATGAGTTCCGTGTCTCGGCTACTGCGGTTGGAGCGTCCGTGGGACAAGTAGTAAATCGCTTCCAGCAGGTTGGATTTACCTTGCCCATTCTGCCCCACAATCAGGTTGATTTGGTTTAAGCCTTCCCAATGGAGTTGTGCAAAGTTACGAAATTGCCATAAATCCAGCCGTTCAATATAAAGCATTAGGCGGATTCACTATGTAAGTAAGGCAAGCCCTTTGCCATGCGTTGTAAACCCAAGGCAACGCCAAAGACCAACGAACCTTCCAGCATCATGAGCGTGCCAGTAAAGATGCTGGGGAATAGGGCTTCTTGCTTGAGCAAGCCAAAGCTCAATAAAATCAGCATAACAAAGGCACTCAAGGACACAAACTTGTAGCCCCCTGCATAAGGGTACTTATAAAATTGCCCCGAAAACACAAAGTTCGTCACCGTTTGAATCATAAAGTAAATGCTTAAAGCCACTCGTTCGTCTAAAAAAGAATCATGCGGATACACCGTCAACAAGGTGCCAATCACCAGCGTCAAGACGGCTGATGCCAAGCTAGGCAGGAATCCCGGTAGTTCACGAGCCTGAAAACTGCGGATGCCTTTCATCATGCCCGCCATCACGAGCAAGGCTCCGACGATTTCTCGGAAGAAGCCTTCACCTGCCATGGCAGGAAGCGTGAGGGATCCCATGCCTAGGGAAAATAAGACCAAGCCTTCGGTGTAGAAAAACGGCCAGCATTTTTCAAGCGTTTCATCGACGACTTCAGGTTCTTCAATGAGGGGAGGCTCGATTTCAGCTGTTTCTGGTTTTGGGTAAGCTTCGCTCGCTTCCTGTGTTTTAGGCACCGAAACCGAAGAAATACCTTTGGCTTCGACTGAAACGATTTGATCTTCAGGTGGTAAGACTGCTTGCGAAAACGGCGGTGGCAAATCCGTCATAGAAAACCCCTTCTCAATAAGAATAAACCTAAGTATAGCATAAAATACGGCTTTATAGAAAATATTGTGAAACCTCAACTGGACTATAAACAGGTTGGAGTAGAAGATCTACTGCCTTATTTTGCAAGACGCCATGACGATTTTTATTTGAGCAATTGGCGTATCTATGCTATTTTAATAGAGGAATTGAAGAAACACCTTCTTCGCTTTGTCCCCTCTCCTAATTTTAGGAGAGGGAAGAGAACGTCTGAAAGACGTTCGAGGGTGAGGTTAAACCCTAGACGCTGTATGTGAGTTTAACCGCCCCCTAACCTGTCGAAGCTAACGCTTCTCTTGGGAAAGAAAACCGTTGGTTTCCTCTCCCAACCTCTCCTTCCTAAAGGAGTAGATTCACTTCGTGAATGAAAAGATTGTTTTCCCTCCTAAAATTAGGAGGGGGGACAGAAAACCCCAACGCATAGGAGACACCCCCCATGGGACGCTGGATGGCAATCAAAAACAAAAAAGCCGCATCAGATGCTAAAAAAGGCGTCGCACTGGCTCGCTTCTCTCGAGAAATTATGTCCGCCGCACGACAAGGCGGAGGCGACCCGTCGAGCAATTTTCGCCTACGTGGGGCGATTGACGCCGCCAAAGCGGGCGGGCTTTCAAAAGACAACATCGAAAACGCCGTCGCCAAAGCGACAGGGGCGTTAAAGGGCGACGATCTCGAATCCTTGAGCTACGAAGGCTACGGGCCAGGAGGCATCGCTATTTTTATTGAATGCGAAACCGACAACCGCAACCGCACCGCAGGCGACATTCGCAGTTATTTCAACAAGCAAAACGGCAATTTGGGGCAGGACGGATGCGTCGCCTTTATGTTTGAGCCCTTTGGACGCATTGTAATTGAAGCGAAAAACGAAGCCGTGGCGAATCAGTGGGTGGAATGGGCGATTGAAGCCGAAGCCCACGATGTGTTTACCCATAACGAAGACGGCGATCTGTTTGTGGAAATCATCACGGATGCTAAGGCGTTAAACAACGTTTGTTTAGCCCTAACAGAACTTGCGACACTGCCTTTTTCGCCTGAAACCGTTGAATTGACTCGCATTTGTGGCACCGAAACCGTCGTAGACGATCTCGCCATTGCCAAGCCCCTCATCAAGCTCATCGGCTTGATTGAAGACCATGACGACGTGAACAAGGTCTATCACAATGCGGATATTCCTGAATCGGTGTGGAATGCCTGTGCCGTCTAAGTTAAGTGAAACGCTCGTGTGGCAGGCGTATGACGTCGATCTGCAACGGCATCCGCTTTTCTTGATGCGTCTCACCCAAGCCCTCAGCGAATCCATGGCGTATGTCACCTTGCTCGATGCCCCCTTGTGCGAGCCTTCGCACTTGCATCAGTGGGGACTCGCTGGTTACGGCAATTCAGACAGCATTCAACGCTTGGATGTGGTGCATCAGCAGGTCTATCTCAACGGTCAAGCCCAAGGCGTCAGGATTCATCAAGCGAATGAACTGAATGCGGTGCTTGAATCGTGGTTAAACGAGCAGACGCAATCCCTTGACGAACCCTCTGATTTAGATCACCTACCCAGTACATCGGGGATTTTTGCTCAATTGAGCTATGAAGCGTCGTGGTTGTGGAATGACAAGTTGGCGTCTTTGTCCGTCATGCCCCAAAGTGAGCCAGCGGTGGCGACGCATCGATTTATTCGCTATACGCATCGCTTGGTGATGGACTATCAGAATAGCGTGCTTTATGCGATTACACCGTCTCACGATGAACAGGCTCGTATAGCGTCGAACGTCAAAGATCTCCTTCAAGAAGAACGACTCACGCCCGATTTTGCCTTTCAAGACTTTCAAGCCTCTTGGTTGGAGGCTTACACGCCTTCCTTAAGTCAAGCGGACTTTGAAGCAGGCGTTGAACAAATTAAATCGTGGATTGCAGCAGGGGAACTCTATCAAGCCAACCTTTCCGTGCAGTGGCAACGGCAAGCCAGCCTTGAACCGTGGCGATTGTTTGAAGCCTTAACGCATCGTAATCCGTCGCCGTTTGCAGGTTTGTGGAAGAGTCCGCAGGGATGGGTCTTGAGCAATTCGCCTGAACGGCTCATTAAGCAGGACGCTGGTGTGCTTTCGACCCGTCCGATTGGTGGCACTCGCAGTCGAGGGCAAACGGCGGAAGCCGAACGCCTGCTTGAAGCGGAGCTACTTTCGCTTGAAAAAGAACGAGCGGAACACCTCATGCTGGTAGATTTAGAACGCAACGACTTAGGCAAGGTCTGTACAGCAGGCACGGTTCACGTCGATGAATTGATGAGTGTGGAGCGTTATTCGCATGTCACGCACGTGGTTTCTAACGTGCAAGGCAGGCAAGCCGAAGGCGTTTCGCAAGTCGCCATTTTGGATGCCCTTTTCCCTGGTGGCACCATTACAGGATGCCCCAAGTTGCGTTGCCTCGAAAAGCTCGCCGAGCTGGAGCAAACGGCTCGTGGGGTGTACACAGGGAGCATGGGCTACGTGGATGTTCAGCATCAGCGAATGGATTTCAACATCCTCATTCGCACGATTCATCTGTTGCCAATAAAGCCGTTTAAATACAAGCCTTCGGATGTAGGTTTGAAGCCGTATCGCATTTGTTTGCAGGCAGGGGCGGGCATTGTGCATGATTCGGCGCCTCGCGCGGAATGGAAGGAATCGCTCAAAAAGGCGAAAGCCTTGCTTGAAGCCATTGAATCCGCCCTTTAAAACACTATATAAAATCTACATCTTAAGATGATGTTATTCAAGATTTACATAGATCACAATGTAAAGGTGAACTAACACCGCACGAATAGAGAGAAAATAAGAGAGAACACTATAGATGATGACCACTTCGCTAAGTAGCGTCGAACAACGTATGCAAGCCATTGAAAGTAAACTTGGCATTGCAAACGATGAATTTGAAATCACCCCTCCCAACCCAAACGACGTCCCCCCTTCGAGTACAGGAACATCGTCCTTTTCAAGCTTGTTAAGCGATGTGATGAAGGACGACAAACCGTCGCCACCCATTTCGGCAGGCATCAACGCCTTGAAAGGCTCACACCTTGAACCGCTGGTGGAACAATACGCAGGCAAAGCAGGCGTGTCGTCGTCACTCGTGAAAGCCGTGATTAGAGCCGAAAGTGGAGGCAATCCCCTTGCCGTGTCTTCCGCAGGAGCCAAAGGACTGATGCAACTCATGCCTGCGACCGCCAAAGGCTTAGGCGTGCATAACCCTTTGAATCCTGCTGAAAATATCGAAGGAGGAAGTAAATATCTAGGGCAGTTGATGAAGAAGTATCGGGGCAATAAAGAACTGGCGTTAGCAGCATACAACGCAGGTTCAGGCGCCGTAGCCAAATACGGAGGCATCCCCCCTTATAAAGAAACGCAAAACTACGTCAAAAAAGTACTCAAATACGAAGCGGATCTAAAATAAGAAGGAGCATCTACAATGCTAAGAGGCATCTACACCGCTGCGGCTGGCATGCTCAACACCCAACTCGCCGTGGATACCATGGCAAACAACGTGGCAAACGTTAACACCACTGGCTTTAAAGCACGTTACGTGCAGTACCAAGCTTACCCCGAAATCCAGATGTCTCGTATTGATGATGAAGGATCACAAGAAATTGGCAAGCTCACCACGGGTGTGGAAATTATCGGTACGCCCTTGCATTTTTCGCAAGGGCATTTACAACCTACAGGTAATGCCTTGGATGTAGCCGTGGATGGCGATGGATTCCTTGTCGTGCAATTACCCAATGGTGAAACGGGCTATACGAGAAACGGTAGTTTAAAATTGAATCAACAGAATGAGTTGACATCTGAAGGTAAGTATAAGGTCTTGGATGCAGGGGGCAATCCCATTACGGTGCCTGAAAATGCAGGTAAAATTGTTATTCAGGAAGACGGCACAATAAGCACCGAAGCAGGGCAATCGTTTGGCAAATTGCACATGGTTCGTTTCAGCAATCCCAAGGGCTTGCATCAGCTAGGCGATTCAATTTTCAAGGGAGAAAACCCCATCGATGTACAAGCCGCCAAAGGCGGTAATAGCTTTAAGCAAGGATATATCGAACGTTCTAATACAAATATCGTACATGAAATGATTCAAAGTATTACGGGGATGCGGTTGTATGAAGGCTTACAACGCACGATTAGCACGCAAAAAGAAACGCTCGACAAAGCGGTAAATGAGTTTAGATAGAGGCTTTAAAAAAAGACTGGCTTTTTAGAATACTTGGTTTAAAATAAGCCCTGTAAATGATTTTCTAGGGATATTTAATCAGCAATGACAATATTAGACCGCCTTGCACGAGGTATCTCGTCACGTTCGTCAGCGTCGACTTTTCAAAGAACACTTCCTAACACGAAAATACCAAAAGTATACCCCAATGGGTTTTCTCTGCTTCCTTTACAAGGAGATCGTAAAGAACGTCTTCAATTCCCCGAATATAAAATTACAGTTCCTAAAGGTCAATCACTTAAAAAAGCTGTAAACTTGGCTTATATCAGTGATGTTCATTATGATGGCATCAACGGTGATTGGCTTAATAGAGCTATACCTCATATTCGACACTTGATTAAAAACCGTAACATTGATGTCCTGCTTTTGGGTGGGGACTACATTTGCCAAGGTAATGGCTTTATTAGAGATTTTGGTAAGTGGGTAGAGTCTTTGAATATAGGCATCCCGATGATTGGCATCCTCGGCAATCATGATTATTTAGACGGTGCTGGTGGAAAAACCGTCGCTAAAGCCCTACGGGATGCAGGGATCATTGTTCTTGAAGATCAAACCCATATTCAAAGCTTTGGTAAGAAAGGAAAAATAGCCGTTCATGGTCTTAAGGATTACTTACTAGGCAAGCCTGATGTAAATAAGGTCTTGGCGAACATTCAAAACATGTCGAATATGACGCATATCGGTTTAGTTCATAATCCCAAGCAATTTGAAGTAGATGCTCGCTTACAGCAGACTTTGCCTATTACTTTAGCAGGGCATACACATGGTGGACAAATCGTCGGCATGAGTCATCGTCTCGCTCAACGCTTCACACAACAGAAGTTTGTTAAAGGGCTTTATCAAAATCAAGAAGGGCAAGGAGATATATTTGTGGGAGCAGGCATGGGAACAGGGACGATTTTGCTTGACAAGCATCATCATCCAAAAACCCATGCTTTTCTGAAATGGCTTGGCGTTAAAAAAGAGAAGGGGCTTTCGTTTGCCTTGCCACGCTGGTGGGAAGGCTTTAGTGAAATGCCGATCATCACCTTAGTCCCTGATGGCACAAGTAATACCAATTCTTAGTTTAAATAGCGTCTGGCGTCTTCGTTGTCGCTACGATTCTCGATGTGCTTATGTACGTCTTTGTACACTTCACACATCTGCGAGTCTAGGCTCCTAGAATAGCCTACTGTACAGAAAACTCTAAACTTGGCTATAATACCATTTAAACATCTTCAGAAAATAAACAAACAGCGGTTTTTAGCACTTCCTCTTTCATGTAGGCAGGTAAGCTGACAAAATCAAAGACATCCACAAAAATGGGTAAATGACTTTCGGACAAGGCGTTTCGTATCTCAGCCAGTGTGGAACAGGGGGTGATCTCGTCAGGGTGACGCAGGTACAGATCTAAATCACTACTGCTACGAGCCGTTCCTGTTGCACGACTCCCAAATACCCAAACTTGGAAATCAGGGGCAGATTCCGCATGAATTTTTTTGAGCAGGACTTGCCATGTTTCAGGAATTTGTATGTTTGTGTTCACAAGAACCCTACTCCTTGCTTTTTAAAATCGGTATCAGGGCTTGAACATCCTTCACAAACGCAGGTAGAAGCTCAAGGGTTTTGAGTGCGAGCGTTTCGCCGTAATCGTGAGCCGTGTCGTTTCGACTGTCTCGATAGGTAAACCATCGTTCGATGGCGTCCGTGTTGAGTAGCTCGTATTTCCCTGCGGTACGAAACACGTCTTTAAACGTGAGGCTTTCAACAGCTGAAGCATTGCTCACATAAGGACGTAATCGTTTGCGTAAGAGTTTGCCTGCTTGTTCTAAAAGGAGTTCAAACTCCTTGACAATGGC
>JAJTHC010000109.1 GCA_021299615.1 Vampirovibrionales bacterium | reverse complement strand
TTGTTCTGGAACGACTTGAGCTTCTGCCATGACTTGTGCAAGTTCTGACAACAGTTCAGGCGGTGCATTTTCTTCATGGCTATTAAGCGTACCTGGTAATTTATATTCAGGAGGCGTCACCCAAACTTGCCCGTCTTCATTGACGCGGTAAGTCGCCCCTTCCACGTAACGATTCGGCTTTAGCGTGATTTCTCCATAGCGATTCACGTCTTTTGTATAAGGGGCTTTCGCTTTTTCTTCAAGCGTCGCAACGGACGCTTGCTCATACAAATCTTGAACAAAGTTCAATTCTTCTTTAGGATCTTGTGGGGCTTCGATTTTCTGCTTGTCCCGTTTACTTAACGGCACATATGCCGAAGGGCTAGTGGCAGGTGTATTGACTAAACTTGTTGGATTTAATGACATAAGAGTTCCTTTTTTCACACTTTAAACGATAAAACGTACGATAGTTTCGACGACTTATGAGCATAAATACCTGTAAGCGGTACAATAATGCTAGTGACACCGAATTTGTAACAATAGGATATAATATCCGATAGAGAAAAGAGCCTAGAAATAGAGAAAACCGTCTATGACTTTTTATCTAGTGAATACTATACAACAAAAACGCACTCTTTTTATAGTAGAATGACAAAGGACACAAAAAAGGGAGAAGCGATGAAAGCTAAAAAAGCGAAGCCTACTGGAAAAGACTTTGAACTGCTAGCAGAACAAGCCCAACAAGCCAGAACACAATTTTTTGTTTATTTGGCGACTTCGGCATATTTGCTAGTCACCGTCATGTCTATTACAGACAAGCAATTATTGTTAAACAATTCATTGATTACCCTGCCATTGCTGAACATTGGTGTACCGCCATTATTTGTACTCATCATCGGTCCTTTATTGTTAGTCTTAACGTATTGCAATTTACACATTCACTGGTTTCGCTATGTAAAAGAAGTCGAAGAATTAAACTTTTCTACTGAAAAAGCCCGACGCAAGTTATTTCCTATTATGATTTACCAAGCCTTATATCACCCGAAGGAAGGGTTTATGGGGGTTTTGGAAAATAGTTTGGCAGAAGTAGCATTATTTGGGCTATTGGTACCCATACAGACCTGTTTTTTTCTGAAAATACTTAAAATACAGGCTTTCGTATGGTCTGAACTTGGTTTTGTATTCCCTATAGTTTCCGTCGCTTTAACATTGTACTGGCTTTATAAAAGCACTCATCAATCAACCATTTTTAATGGAGCTAAGAAAATCATGGATCGATCTGTGACATACCTCTCTCAAGATCCAAAAAATTTTATTGGTCTAGAGACCCTTGCTTATGTGTATGGGTGCATTTATACTGTAGTCCTTGCTGCTGTATTTGCTTCTTTCGCTCACCTAGAAGTACCGTATGACGTATTGAGTCCTTCCTTAGAACTCATTAGCACTCCTATTGTTGCCCCTTTCTTAGAAAGAATGGAGTCACCAAAAGAAGCTCAAAAAATGCAAGCTAAGCACGTATTTGAAGGTGTTTACTGGTTAGATCTAAAAGACCGAAGCTTAAAAAGTGCTAATTTGGAGAACACTATTCTGTTAAAAACCAATTTGTCAGGGGCGGACTTAAGTTATGCAAACTTACAAGGTACCAACTTCGAACAGGCAAACTTAGAAGGTGTAAACCTGGAACACGTAAACTTAAGATCTGCCAATCTACAAGACGCAAGGTTAAGCTCTATAAGTCTACAAGACGCAAGCATATTCTCTTTTATACGACAACAACGATTAGTACCACTTGCTGGTGGAACAGTAACTCTACAAGATGTATTTTTAGGCTATGCAAATTTAATAAGTATAATTTTAGAGCGTGGAAATCTACAGTATGCAAACTTAAATTGTGGGGGATTCTCCATTTGTACCAACCTTAAACACGCTGACTTAGAAGGTACAAATTTACAACACGCTGACTTAAGATTTGCAGAGCTACAACACGCAGACTTAGGCGGTGCAAAGCTGCAAAACGCATACTTAATCCTTTCGAATCTACAATACGCAAACTTAGAAGGTGTACAGCTACAACACTCAGACTTAAGCGGTGCAAATCTGCGAGATGTCTATTTTAAAACACGACGGGACGAGAAAACTGGTAAAGACGTGCCTGTCTATAAGACCAAGGGTGAAACGCTTTGCGACGCTAAAACACTTGCTGGTGCTAGGATGGACGACTGGCTTTTCAAAAAACTAAAAACCCTTAAAGCCTGTAAGGGAAAATTAAAAGGCGTTAATGACCCCAATTATAAAGTGTCGCCATGAATACTCCCTCTTTTGATTGGACAAGTGAACTCAAACGCATCCCTGCGAAACCAGGGGTGTATCGCATGTTGGATGCCAACGGCGAAGTACTGTACATCGGCAAAGCCAAGGTGCTGAAGAACCGTCTGAAAAGCTACTTTAACAAAAACGGCGGGCATAGCCCCAAAACCAAAATGATGATTCCGCTGATTAAGCAGTTCAATTACATCGTCACCAATACCGAAGTCGAAGCCCTGATTTTAGAAGACAGCCTCGTCAAACAGCACCAACCCAAGTACAACATCCTGCTCAAAGACGACAAACGCTTCCCGTGGATCGGCATTAGCGACGACGACTACCCACGGCTTTTTGTGGCACGTTCCACCAAAAAGCCGATGCATCACAAGGGCAAAAACACTCGGTTTTTCGGTCCTTACACGAACACGTCTGAATTGTATGCCTTGTTAAAATTGTTGCAAAAGCATTTTCCCTTGCGAAAACGTCCCACGCCGTTGTTTAAAGACCGGCCGTGCATGAATCACACGCTAGGGCTTTGTGCCGCACCTTGTCAAGGGCTGGTTTCCCCAAAAGACTACCAAGATATTGTCAATCAAGCGGTGCTGGTGTTGAAGGGCAAAACGCACGATTTAGAAAGTAAACTCAAGCAAGAAATCCAAAAAGCCAGCGATGTCATGCAATACGAACGGGCGAAAGCCTTGCTCGAAAGGCTTGAAGCCGTCGAACGAATTGGGCAGAAACAGGTGATTGTGTCTGAAGATATGACCAAGCATCAAGATGTGATTGCCCTTGCCAGCGATGCCTTTCAAGCGTCGATGCAAGTCTTGGTGATTCGCTACGGCAAGGTCGTGGCATCCAAGCCCTTTGTGATCCCGTTGAGTTTTGGGGAATCGGCGGAAGAAGTGTATAATAGCTTTTTATTGCAGTATTACAGGCGTTTAGAAGCCGACGACTTGCCTGATGAAGTCATTGTGGAATACCCGATTTACGATGCCGATGTGGTGGTAGATTGGTTGAGTCATGTGCATCAAAAGAAGGTGAGCTTGGTGCATCCGCAGAAGGGGGGCAAGTTTGACCTGTTAAAGCTGGCTCAAGTCAACGCCCAAAGTGGGTTGGAACAAGCTCAATTGTATGAAGCATCGAAGTTGAGGAATGATCCGACTAAAGCCTTGTTGGATTTGCAAGAACGATTGCGTTTACCGATTTTCCCTAGACGCATGGAATGTTACGATATTTCTCACTTTCAAGGGAGCCAAACGGTCGCCAGCATGACGGTGTTTGTCGACGGCGTGCCAGCGAAAGACGAGTATCGGCGGTTTAAAATCCAGTCCGCCGAAGGCAAGCCCGATGATTTTATTTCCATGCACGAGGTGATTACCCGTCGTAGCAAGCATCGTGACGATTGGGCGAGACCTGATTTATTGATTATCGACGGAGGCAAGGGGCAGCTGAACGCTGCGTTAAGAGCCACCCATGAGCAAGACTGGCAGGGCATCCCCATGGTGTCGCTTGCCAAGCGGTTTGAAGAGATTTTCATCGCTGGGGAAGACTACCCTGTGGTGATACCGCATTCGGCGCCTGCCTTGCAAGTGGTGCAACGCATTCGAGACGAAGCCCACCGCTTTGCGATTAGCTACCACCGTCAATTGCGAGGCAAGAACGCTTTGAAGCATCCTTTGGATGCCGTGGCTGGCGTGGGTGAAAAACGCAAGCAAAAGCTGTTAAATACGTTTGGCACTTGGGAGAAAATCAAGCAGGCTTCCGTGCTGGACTTACAAGGCGTGCTAGGGTGCGGTGAAGCCGTCGCCTCCAGCATTGCGGAGGCGATTCAACTCGTGGGGCGTGGGTGAATTTAGAAATACGCTTCAAAAATAATGAAGGTTTCCTAGAGCATTGAGAGGCTTCATCCAATTTTGGCTATTTTTTAGAGATCATTCTACCACTACTTTTAGTCATTAGTCT
>JAJTHC010000028.1 GCA_021299615.1 Vampirovibrionales bacterium | reverse complement strand
CCACGGCTAAACGTGGTTGTTCGGGTGACTTGTGCAAATTGCGGACTCACCGTGCCTGATTCCTTGTCGAAGACCAAGGCATTTTGAGAGCCATCATAACGCCAAAAACTGGCATAATCCCAACCAAAGGCGTCTTTAATACCGCTTAAGGCGGTGCTAATGGTTTCTTCTTTGCTATGAACGCCTGCAATCAAGCTAAATAAGCGTTGTACACCATTAAGACATTCGGCACCGTGTAATTCTTGCAAGGTGCTGTCAATGCGTTCAAAAACAAAGGAAATCACGCTGGACAAGGCTTCAACCGTCGCCAAACGTTCAGGTGAGATTTCAGAATCCGTGGTAGAAAAGAAGTCAATGGTACCCACGGTTTTATTGTTGACACGCACAGGGAAGCAAACCCCTGCTTTAACGCCTGCGCGTTGAGCCGACTCACGACGCACGCAATCGCTCAATTCGTTTAAATTTTTGACGTAAACCAAGCGTCCTTGTTGCCACGCACGTCCGCAAAAGCCCACGCCTTTTTCAAAAGAGGCACTTTGTGTGACCGCTTCAAATTCGGGGTTCACTTGCCCCGATTGCACACCAAAAACGAGTTCCGTTCCTTTAGTATTCACTTCCCAATACGATCCATACGCCCAACCAAAGGTGTTGCGAATGGTTTCTAGAAGGGCTTGAATCGCACGTTGTTTGTCTGCCGTGCTTTGTAAAACGCCCAAGCTTTGGATTTTTTTCAAACTACTGGCTAAGGCATTGTAATTTTCTTTAAGCTCGTAGGATTGAAAGTCTTCTGAAGGCTTGCTTGAATCGTTCGAATAATTGTGGACTTCTTTCGGTAAAGTGCTGTTGAAAAAACCCATGGGTTGAATACTCCTTGATTTGAGAAATGTAGTATTTTAAAAAATATACAGTGGCTTCGTCCCCCCTCCTAATTATAGGAGGGGGTTAGGGGGCGGTTAAACCCACAAACGAAGTCTAGGGTTTAACCTCACCCTCGAACGTCTTACGACGTTCTCTTCCCTCTCCTAAAATCAGGAGAGGGGACAGGAAGGTTTTTAAAAAACTATACAAGATAACTTACCTTTAATATAACGTTTCCTAAGGGAACCGCAAAAATAAAAGCCAAACATCCTCCATTTGTTCGTGTTAGACTAGAAAACGTTCCCCCAAATACACGAGGATACTGCTGTTATGACTTCTTCATTAGATGCTCTCTCTCCCCTCTTGGTAGGCATGAATCCTGCCCAAGCCCAAGCCGTCGCTCACGGAGTAGGTCCTCTGCTCGTACTTGCTGGAGCAGGCAGCGGCAAAACCAAAGTCTTAACGCATCGTATTGCCCACCTATTGCAAGGGCAAGGCGAAGGGTTGGAACCAGTTTGGGCAAGCCAAGTGCTTTCAGTCACCTTCACCAATAAAGCCGCCAAAGAAATGAAGGCTCGCTTGGCGACGCTGATTGATCCTTCGGTGGTCAATGACATTTGGATGGGAACCTTCCACAGTGTGTGCGTGCGTTTGTTGCGTCGAGACATTGTGCATTACACGTCGCCTTCAGGGGCGAAGTGGAAGCAAAACTTTGTGATTTATGACGAAGCCGAAACGCTCGCCGTCATTAAAGATATTTTAAAATCCAAGAATTTGGACGAAAAACTCTACCCTGCTCGTGGGGTTAAGTATCAAATTTCCGCCGTCAAAAACCAAGGGTTGGATGCCTTTGATCACGCCACCAACGCTAAAGACTATAAGGCGGAGCGTTTGTCTGAATTGTTTACGCTTTACGAACAACAAATGGCGGAAAATAATGCCCTAGACTTTGACGATTTATTGCTGATGACGGTGAAATTGCTCCGCCAGCACCCTGCCTTATTGGCGAATTATAATCAACATTTTCGCCATATTTTGGTGGATGAATTTCAAGACACCAACGAAGTCCAGTACGATCTGATTCGTATGCTCGCCACAGGGCAAACCAGCCGTAGCCATGAAGCCATTCACTGGCATAACCGCAGTTTGACGGTCGTGGGCGATGTGGATCAATCCATTTATTCGTGGCGTGGGGCGAACTTCCGCATTTGCTTAGGCTTTCAAAAAGATTTTAAAGAAGCCCAACTCATCACCTTACAGGACAATTATCGTTCCACGGCGAAAATTTTACAAGCCGCCAACGCCGTGATTGAACGCAATAGCGAACGGCTCCCCAAAGAACTGCGAGCGGTGAAAGGCGACGGCGAAAAAATCTATTGCTATGAAGCCACGGACGATCGGGATGAAGCCCATTTCGTGCTTGAAAAATTGCAAGATTACGCCAAACGTTCCAATCAAACGCTGAATGAATGTGCCGTTTTGTACCGCACCAACGTACAAAGTCGTGTGATTGAAGATCTCCTCATTTCACGAGGCATCCCCTACACCATGGTCGGAGGCATCAAGTTCTACGAGCGTCGTGAAGTCAAAGACGTTCTCGCCTATCTCACCGTACTTTTCAACCCAGACGACAGCTATAGCGTCAAGCGAGTCTTGAACGTCCCCCGTCGAGGCATTGGGGCAAAAACCATTGAACACATCGAAAATTACGGAAGAGCCAAAGGCATTTCCTTTTATCAAGCCTTGTTTGAAGTGGATCAAATCGCCGAAGTCAAAGGCAAGGCACGTCAAGGCATCGCCGATTTTGTCACCGTCATGCAACGGGTCACGGAACAACAAGGGCAAGGCGTTTACATCGATGAAGTCATGCTCACGATTCGCCAACTTTCAGGCTACGACAAGGCGCTTGAAGCGGAAGATCCCAAAGATGAAGAGGGGCGTTTAGCTAACTTGGATGAACTGATGTCGGTGGCTCGCCAGTTTCATGCGGACAATACGGAGGGCGAAACGCAAGAAAAGCTAGGTGATTTTTTGGCTCAATTGGCGTTGATGAGTGATTTAGATTCCGCCGAAGCAGGCACCGAAATCCAAGCCCGTTTGACGCTTATGACGATGCACGCCGCCAAAGGGCTTGAGTTTCCGATTGTCGCGATTGTCGGCATGGAAGAAGGCTTGTTTCCGCATAACCGAGCCTTAAATAGTGCGGATGAAATGGAAGAAGAACGCCGTTTGATGTATGTGGGCATGACTCGTGCGGAAATGTTCTTGATGTTGACCTATGCACGGCGTCGCATGATTTTTGGCGAGCTGAAATACAGCGTGCCGAGTCGCTTTTTGAGCGAGGTGCCTCGTGAATTGATGACGGGTAGCTTTAGTTTGGATGCCGAAGCATCGCCGTATAGTTCGTATGAAGAGCGTCGTTACGGCTCAAGCCGTGTGGACGGGGCGGGTCGTGGGGAGCGTGAAAAGCGTGGTGATGGCTCTCGAACAAGCACGCCTTCCTCCAATAGTTATGCCCGTCGGGATGACGGTCGTCTCATGCCGCCGAGCTTGCCTTCCACGCCTCGTGCGGAAAAGCCGTCCACGGTGGATCTTTCGAATCTGCCTGTTTATAAAGTGGGCGATCGTGTGGCGCATGCGAAGTTTGGCGAAGGCAAAATCGCCCAAGTACTCGGTTCGGGCAATAAGGTGCTTTATAATGTGGAGTTCGAACGCTTGAGTGGGAAGAAGTTGTTGGATCCTCGCTACGCCAAGCTTGAGCTAAAAGGTGAATAAAGCTCGTATCTTTTAGAGATAATTCGCCTTATACCCTCTCCTGATTTTAGGAGAGGGTATAGAACGTCGTAAGACGTTCGAGGGTGAGGTTAAACCCTAGACTCCGTTTGTGGGTTTAACCGCCCCCTAACCCCCTCCTAAAATTAGGAGGGGGGACAAAGCCACTGTTTATTTCTAGCTATAAGGCTCTAACATATCTTTAGAAACACCACAACTCGGGCATTCCCAATCATCAGGGATGTTTTCATACGTCGTACCGGGAGCAAGCCCACTGTCGGCATCGCCAAGGGCTTCGTCATAAATCCATCCACACAAGGAACAAATATACTTTGGGTCTGGTAAACTTTAGAGAGGATTTTTCCTCAATTCCTTTAACAGAATAGCATAGATATTTTGAGTTCTCAAATTAAATCGCCACTCACATTCTTTCAAATGCAAATAGAATGTTTGGTCGCTTAATCCATTAAATT
>JAJTHC010000200.1 GCA_021299615.1 Vampirovibrionales bacterium | reverse complement strand
TAGACTAGGAGCCTAGATTATTTTGTGAGGGCGTGTAGACAGACCTACATAACAGAACAAAATAATCGTAGCGACAACGTATAGACACTGTACAGAAAACTCTAAATTCAGCTATATCTAAAAAACACTATGATATAAAAAATGAAAAAAAAGGGTGTCTATTCTTTGAGAATAAACACCACCTTTCTATCGGGAAAGAGAGAGAGAGAGAGAGAAAGAAAAACTTTGTTCTGTTGAACTGTTGATTAAGGTATCGGCAGGTATAGCAAGGACTTGGGCAAGCCCCTCCATGTGGATGACATAACCTTTACGCCATGGTATGCAAGTGATCCATTTGCGGATGATGTTCCCGCATCAAAATTTCCAACGCGTTAAAGATGCCGCCATCCTTGTTCTGCTTGCCTTTGCCTTGAATTTCTTTCAAAAGATCCCCCTGCTTAAAGGGAGGACGTGGGTTCCTCGTCTGGCGAACAAGTTCGGCCAACGCCTTGTCTAGCCTTTGTTGAACTCGAACTTGCCCACGGTCTTTGCCTTGTTGATTCAAGGCTTTTGAACCCTGTTCGGCTAAATCATTCAACGCCGCAAGGAGCTTTCTATTTTCCGCATTCTTTTGCAACTTATGTTCCATAAGTGTTTTATATTGCTGAATAAAGACCTTCCACTCATCTGGCTTGAACAGTCGTGCTGGATTCGTGGCGGTTTTACCTGAATAATCATGCGTTTGATTCGACGCAATGTACAAGAACTGGCGTAAGCCGCGTTCGCCTTCGAGTTTTCGACCGTCTTTTTCAAACCAGCCTGTTTTGATTAAGTGCTTAAGCTTCGGTAAATGCACTAAGCGAGACAACAACGCCGTACCTTCACCCATGGGGTAATTGGTTGGATCCACCTTATGGCGTTGGATGTACATATCCAAGAAGTTTTCGCTGATATTCGTAATCGTTTGCACTTTTTCATTATGCTTAGACCCTGATTTACGATAATTTTCAATCAAGGCACGCAAAACGCTTTGCGTCTGATGCACGGCTTCCCCATGGGTTTTAAAGCCATAGTTCTTGTAAAAGTCCTTTTTAAAGAGCTTATCCGTCGGTTCACGCAACAATTCACGGTGCAATAGCATGACATCAATCGCTTGTTCACGCTTGGCTTCTAAGGCATGGGCATTGCGAACACGCTTAAAGGCGTTTTTGCCGTAATCGTCTTTTAAATAGTTAATGGCTTGTTGCACAAAGCCTGTACCGCCTTCGGCGGTCATTCGCATGGATAAATTGGCTTGCTTGGTTTTACCGTCTGGTCCTTGAAGACCTTGCATCCATTTGGCGGTGAGGATGCGTTGATCGTCGGTAAAACGCTTGGCGAGCGGATTCTTCAACCACTTCACAAAGCCGTCCCAACGCGTCGACTTCGGCGGTGGTGCTTTGTGCGTCAATAGCATCCACAAGCCTGCCAAACCCATGAAGCCGAGTCCTACTTTTAAGGCATCGGTGAAGCTGGTGTCTCTTGTAAAAGCCTGAGGCACCCTGCCTATTTGTTGGGGTTCAACAGGAACGGCACCTGCACCTGCCACCACTGAAGGATGCGTATTGATGTAACGGGCATCTTCAATGCCTGTGTACGGATTCACCATGGCATTGGCGTCCCAACTGGCTTGCTGAATCGGCATTTGCATGGGTCCGTAATAAGGATTGCTTCCGTAGCCTGACATAAACGTATTCTTTCTTCGGTCGTTTTAAATGGATAAAATTGAGTTTAGATGAGCATCAATAAGTAAACTAAGCATCCACCCACTGCGGTTGTTGTCAAGATGGTTGCCCAATCCGTGACGCCTAGGTGAACGCTGTGATCCAAATGACGGCGTTCAAACTGACTTTCAGGTGGCGTCATCCAATCCGAGTTTGGCGATTCATGGAATCGTGGTGGTAAAGGCATGGCATAGCCTGCGGGTGCACCTGTGCTATATCCACCGCCTGCCACATAGGGCGAAGCACCAGGGATGTAGCCGGTATAGGCTCCAACGGGTGGTAGTGGATAGTAAGACATCATGCGT
Organism: Vampirovibrionales bacterium; assembly: GCA_021299615.1. Taxonomy (GTDB): domain Bacteria; phylum Cyanobacteriota; class Vampirovibrionia; order Vampirovibrionales; family JAJTHC01; genus JAJTHC01. The sequence continues at coordinate 5,234 of JAJTHC010000200.1, read as the reverse complement.
TGCATCCTTATGAGTGGCAATGGTTGATTAAATGGTATTAAGTCCTTTTAACGCTATAAGGATAAAAACAAAATGGCTTGTGTTTTGTGCGTTTTGGCTTTTGTGGTATACTATTCCTAGGAAGTTTTGCAAAAGTCCTGCCCCCTCTCCTGATTTTAGGAGAGGGAAGAGAACGTCATAAGACGTTCGAGGGTGAGGTTAAACCCTAGACGCTGTTTGTTGATTTAACCGCCCCCTAACCCCCTCCTAAAATTAGGAGGGGGGACAGAGCAATATGGACTTTCACAAAGCTTTCTATACTATCTCCCTAATTTATAAGGATGCTCCCCCATGACTTTTATTCGTTTACAAGATCTAACCCCCAACCAATTAGCAGGCAAGCGTGTTTTGGTACGTGAAGACTTAAACGTCCCCATTAGTAACGGTAACATTGACGACGACAGCCGTATCGTGGCAGCATTGCCCACCTTGAACTACCTCGTTCAAGCAGGAGCCAAAGTCATCGTCGTCAGCCATTTCGGACGCCCCAAAACTGAAGCCGACCGCACAACCTTAAGCTTAGCCCCTATTTCTAAGCATTTAGCCACTTTGCTTAACGGCGTAAACGTCATTCAAGCCAGCGATGTTGTGGGTGCCGATGCTCAAGCCAAAGTCGCTGCCCTCGAAAATGGACAAGTCTTGATGCTTGAAAACGTCCGTTTTGAAGCAGGCGAAGAGCAGAACGATCCTACTTTTGCCAAAGCCTTAGCCAGTTTAGCAGATGTTTATGTGAACGATGCCTTTGGTACCTCTCACCGTGCGCATGCGTCGACCGAAGGCGTGGCTCACATCGTGCCTTTAGCGGTTGCTGGTTTGTTGATGAGTGCTGAAATCGAAGCCTTAGGCGGTATTTTAACGAATGCGAAAAAGCCTGTTACGGCGATTGTCGGCGGATCCAAAGTTTCCACCAAAATTGCGGTCTTGACGAATTTGCTCGACAAAGTCGACAACATCATCATCGGCGGAGGCATGGCGTATACCTTCTTGTTGGCTCAAGGCTATAGCGTAGGCAAATCCCTTTGCGAACCAAGTTTTGTGGACACGGCGAAAGACATTCTTGCCAAAGCGAAAGCGAATGGCGTGAATCTTTACTTGTCTCAAGATATTGTGGTTGCGGATGACTTCAGTGCAACCGCCAACACGCAAACCGTCGATGCCACTGCCATTCCTGACGGCTGGGAAGGCATGGACATTGGACCGAAAACCCGTCAAGTTTTTGCGGATGTCATTTTAAACAGTGCGTCTATTTTGTGGAACGGTCCTGTAGGCGTTTTTGAATGGGACGCTTTTGCGGAAGGCACCAAAGCCCTTGCGGTTGCGGTTGCTCAAGCCACGAAGAACGGCGCCCAAACCGTTTTAGGCGGAGGCGACACCGTTTCTGCGGTGGAAAAGTTCAAGTATCCTAAATCGGCGTTTACCCATGTTTCCACAGGTGGTGGAGCCAGCCTTGAGTTTATTGAAGGTAAGGCTTTACCTGGTATTGAAGCCTTAAACGCTCGCACGGTTTCTGTTTAAGACGTTTATTTTTTGGATGGTTTGCTCCGTTTCGAGCTGGTGCTGTCAGAGACCTTTGGACGCACAAAGGTTCTCCGACACCTCTAAATGCGCTTAAGGGAGGGAGGGTCTTGGTCGCTCCCCTTCCATCGAAAAAGTCTCTGACTTTTTCTCTTGGGAAAGAAAACCGTTGGTTTCCTCTCCCAACCTCTCCTTCCTAAAGGTGAAGATTCACTTCGTGAATGAGTTTATCCCACCCCTCTCGCTTTCCCTTTGTTCCTGCCGTCCGCAAAATGTCTCGGAAGCCTCGCATTTAGTGCGTTGTCGGCAAGTTTTCTGTCCGTCATTGCGAGCCTAGCGTGGCAATCTCGCTCCCTGAAAAGCCTTTTGCAAAGTTTCCTATATAAGAAAAAGCTATAACTGTTTTTTAAGTGGGCTATTCTCGGCTTCTCGTCTAGCCTACTGTACAGAAAACGCTAAGCTTGGTTATCCAGTATGGTTGTTTCTTTAGAATACGATAGTAAGCTCTGCGAATTACTATAACACGTTATTATTTTTAGCAAACTTAATGCCTTAAGCAATCTTTATTTAAAAGAACGGCTTTTCTATTTTGAACACTTATTTAAGAAAGGCTTTTATCGATATGAAAATGGCTCCTTTCAATTTCAACACCGAAGCTTCCCTGCTTCAACCGCAGGGGACTAAAGTGCTGTTACAAAAGCCTCAAGACTCGCTTAAAATACCGCAACAACGCAGTGGGGCGTGGCACCCCCCCAAGCACTGGGACTTTGAAGGTATTGAATATCGAGGCTTCATGCTGGCAACCCTTTTCCTTGTCCCCCTTTTACGCTATACGCAAGACACGCCTGAAGACAAAAACGCCCTACTCGCTCGGGATTTTGCCGCCCTTGGCTCTGCCACCATGCTTTACTTGTTTATGCGGAAGGTGCTTTCCAACGGTGTGACCGCCTTAAGCAAGCCAGACGTCATCGCCAAACTGCCCAAAGCCTTACAGGGCATTGGTAAAGCCATAGGTGCAGACGCAAAAAAAGAACTTGGTACCGACGGCGAAAAAGCTGCCGCAAAAGAAAAAAATCATTTTTTCAGCTATATTCCTGCTCAAGTTTTGTCCTTAACGGCTTCCGCCTTAATCGGTCCTGCCATTGGTAAGCAAGCCATGTTACACCTTAAAGAGGTGCATCAGTGGATGCAATCGCCTGATAAAGTCCAGCATCTAAAGGAAGGGTGGGACGATCAATCCGCCCAAGACAAGAAACGCCATACCTTTGAAGCCCTCGTCACCGTAGGAGGCTTCTTAGCCTTGCTGCCACTGGCTTACAAGCTAATGAGACCTTGCCCTAAAATCACGGCTTCTACCTTTAAAGAGCGGATGATTCAACGGGGCATTCGTCTTATGGATTACGACTTGCAAGGGGTTGTCACCAGCTTATTAGGGGGAATCGGGCTGGCGAAATTGAGTAGTATGCTATTTTTTCCGCAATCTAAGAAGGAAAAAGCCCTTAAACAAAAGCATCACCGAGTCGAATATCCTAAAGACCATTCGTTGAAAGGCGAACTCAAACACGCCTTTTTTCAAGCCAAAAAGGACGAAAACGGCGAATTAAGCTTTAAGCTGAAAGCCCCTGCCGTTGGCGTTGCCCTCATGGGAGCCACCTATATGACCGCTGCTATTGGAGGTTTAGCCTACACGATTAAGCATCACAATAACCCTGAAAAACTTGAAAAGCTCTATAGTTATAAATCGGCTTACCATGCTTTGCATTGGCTCTTACCGTCTTTAATTATTCCGACAATACGCTATTCACGAGACCCCAAAGACAAGCGAGACGAGTATTACATCCGTGACTTCACCCATTCATGGATGGGCATGGTGGTTTATTGGGCGGCGAAACTCTGTTCACTTAAAGCCATTGAACATTTTAATTGGGTGGCATTGCCAAAGGCGGTTGCCAATACGGAAGAAGCCAAGCGTATTCAAGAAGAAGCGACGTTGTTAGTTGCATCAACCGTAGGGTTGACGGCTCAAATTGCGAGCAATGTGTTGATGGCACCGAAGTTTTCGCATGATTTTGTGAATTACGTGAATGCACCAAACAAGCCCCAAGCGTCAAAACAATGAAGTCTTAAGCCTGTTGGTTAAAATAGGGGTTAAGGGCATCGGGCGGGAATTGGCTATTGGCAAAGCCGTATTGATTCAGCCCCCCGTAATTGGCGAAAGTTTGGTAAGGGTTGGTTTGAGGCGTACGCAAGTAGCGATCTTTGGCGATGGTTTCTAAAGCAACGGCTTGCAAGCCTGCGTAAGGCATGGGCAAGGGTTCGCCTGTTGAACTACGTTGCTGGAAGGATAATGGGGCGTAATTGCTATTGTTGTAAGGTGTAAAAGCATTATACTGTTCCGCCGTGACGGCGGAAGCTGGCAGGTTATAATTCCATGGGGCATAGCCGTCACTGGCTTCGCTATAGACGATGTTTAGTCCGCTCATGTGTGATGTTCCCTTGCTTAGAATAGTCCCTTATAGCCAAGTTTAGAGTTTCCTGTACTTGTCTCTTCGTTGTCATTCGGGTTCTCGATGTGCTTATGGTCGTCTTTGTACACCTCGCCCATCTGCGAGTCTAGGCTCCTAGAATAGGCTAAGTACAGAAAACTCTAAACTTGGCTATATATGGATAAAACCGATCAGGCCTTTGTTTTGTGCGTGATTGTTTTATAGAAAGCTCTAGGTAGTGTCGACATTTAGTTAAGAAAGGAGGAATTTCAAGGAAAAACAAACGACTTTTGAGGCGTGTACACAGACGTACATAACGAAAAAACGGCTTGTTTTGACACAGAAAGTACCCTTTATGGGCTGAATGTCCACACTACCTAGGGAAAAGTATAGTTTACGCTCTTAGAATAGCCGAACGTCTGCCTAATTCTTTAAAACACTATATTCTAAAATTCAAAACACTCACTTCTAATGAATATAAACTTCTAAACTATAGTATCCTAAATGCGTTTCGCCAGAATACAATTCATAAAAAATATCGATGAAACCACCTTCTTCATTAAAGTGATAGTCTAAACGACGGGTGCGATTTCGGCAGGTAAACGAAGCACCATCCACAAAAAACTGGTTAGAATACCATTCGCCTTGCTTGAAGGTTTGGCGTGTGTGAGCATCCCCAATAATCACCCAAGACATGACACCCTCATGCAGTTTGAGCGTGTTGGTTTGTCGCTTGCCGTTGAGTTCTGAATCAAACGCGATGATGTACGTGTCATTGTCCACCTGAAACAAGGAGCCTGTTGCGTCTTGCTCGTCGATGATGGGTTCTTCATAGTTGACCGAATGGGTATAGGATATTTCTAGGCTCACACGGCGACGTAAATTAGGCACTGTGCCACGTTCAAAGTGCTGACTCATCATGAGGAGGCTTCCTTCTCTCTAATTCGTAAAAATCTTAATTCGTTTTTGTCTTGCCGTTTCTTGGCGATATAGTTAAAATAACATAACCGACGAGAGCTATGGGGAAAAGCGATGAATCTTCAACTGATTCTATGAACTTTTAAAAAGCCGTTTTACAACAAAAGAAAATCTTCCAGTCACGACTTGTAATAGTTTGAGGTTCCAAAAATATAACCATTATGTTTTAATACTATTGTTGGCAGATTCAAGTAAAGAAGTAAGGATTTTTAAGTT
>JAJTHC010000033.1 GCA_021299615.1 Vampirovibrionales bacterium | reverse complement strand
TTCTGCACCGAAGACAAAATCATCGGCAACGACACCGCAATCAGGATGCCCGTCAAAGTGAGCGACACCATGGCTTCGGCGAGCGTAAACGCATTTTTGTGTGTTAAAAAGAGAGTACGAAGCATAGAAAATCCTCTGTTCATGTGGATACTTTAATCCACTATCGGCGTATTTTCTTCAAAACTTCAAAGCGTTCAATCATTTGTAACAAAAACCGCCTTCTTTGTGATAAGAAAGCGGTTTTGTGATAAATGAGTCTTTTACGACTTACATGTACTGCTCAATTTCCCAAGCAGAAACGTAGGTGCGGAAGCTGTCCCACTCAGCATTCTTGGCTTTTAAGAACTCATCATAAATGTGTTCACCAAGGGCTTGACGAGCAATTTTACTCTTTTTGTACAAGTGCAAGGCGTCATTCAAGCTACCAGGTAAAGACGCAATGCCGTATTCTTTACGCTCGGCTTCGTCCAACTTGTAGATGTTCAACTGCGTCGTGTTGGGGCAGACGGTCTTGTTTTTGATGCCGTCTAAGCCTGCTTGCAACATCACCGCAAAGGCGAGATAAGGATTCGCCGCAGTGTCAGGAGAACGCAACTCAATACGAGTGCCTGCACCACGTTTGGCAGGGACACGCACTAAAGCGGAGCGGTTAGCGGTTGACCACGCCACATACACAGGGGCTTCATACCCAGGTACCAAACGCTTATAGCTGTTAACCGTTGGGTTAGAAACAGCAGTAAAGCCTTGAACATGTTCCAAAATACCAGCCACAAAATGGTGAGCCGTTTCAGAAAGCTGATGCTCTCCTTCAGGATCGTAAAACAAGTTTTTGCCTTCCAAGCTGGCTAAAGACATGTTGCAATGCATGCCCGAACCATTCACACCAAAGACAGGTTTTGGCATAAAGGTGGCGTGCAAGCCGTATTTAGACGCAATTTTACGGGTGGCGATTTTCACGTTAATGACGTTATCCGCTTGACGCAAGGCATTGTCATAACGGAAATCGATTTCATGCTGACCTTCAGCGACTTCATGGTGATCCGCTTCCATGTAAAAGCCCAATTCAAGCAAGTAATCCACAATTTCAGAACGCACATGTTCGCCCAAGTCATCAGGGGCGAGGTCGTAATAACCTGCACTGTCATGCGTTTCAAGGGTAGGCTTGCCGTCGGCGTCTTTTTTGAACAAGAAGAACTCAAGTTCAGGCCCGACGTTGAAGATGTAGCCTAATTCTCTTGCTTCTTTTAAGACACGTTGCAAGTTACCACGGGGGCATCCTTCAAATACGGAACCATCTGGGTTGTGGATGTTACACATCACACGAGCGGTCACCCGTTCGCCGTCTCTTGCCACAGGCAAGACTTGGAAGGTGTCCAAATCAGGGAAGAACGCCATATCGCTGGTTTCAATGGTTCTGAACCCTTGAATGGAAGAGCCGTCCAACAAAATTTCGTTGTTCAAGGCTTTTTCAAGTTGAGCCACGTGAATGGACATATGCTTGGGGCGTCCGTTAATGTCAACGAATTGCAAGCAAACTTGGCTGACTTTTTTGGATTCAGCTTCCTTCAAAATATCTTCGATGCTACGGCTTTTGGTAAGCACGCTTGACGTCATCATCATAGAATAATCTCCACACAAAAACACGGATAAATAGGCTGAAAAGCATCTTAATGGCGAAAGGTCAAATTAGTATAGAATGTTGTCCAAAACGATAAGCTCTTCAACTATCTTAAAACTCTAACATAAACAATAGAAAAAAAATAGGGGTAGAGCTTTAAAACATTAGGATTTCTTGATTTATAGTATTTTAAAGAGTTTTCCGTACAGTAGGCTAGACGAGGAGCCTAGATTATTTTGTGCGAGCATGTAGACAGACCTCATTATATGAAAATAAAATAATGTATGGTTTAGTATGATTATGAAGATGTCCGTGATGAGACGAATCCCTTAGACCTGTTTTAGTCTGTTTTCGTACCCTCTCCTAATTTTAGGAGAGGGAAGAAAACGTCGCCAGACGTTCGAGGGTGAGGTTAAACCACAAACGGAGTCTAGGGTTTAACCGCCCCCTAACCAGTCGAAGCTAAAGCTTCTCTTGGGAAAGAAAACCGCTGGTTTCCTCTCCCAACCTCTCCATCCTAAAGGTGAAGATTCACTTCGTGAATGAGAAAGGTTGTTTGCCCTCCTGAAATTAGGAGGGGGGACAAAGCCTCACTTGCCTAGAATAAGCATTTACGCTAGAATTAAGGAGTAATTTAATTGGTGAGAGGAGCCTGCAACATGACCACATCTGTACTGGAACAAGAGTTTAGAGTAGAAAGCGATTCCCTTGGCGAACGCAACGTGCCTGCCAACGCCTACTACGGTATTCAAGCCCTACGAGGCTCCGAAAACTTCCCCATTTCAGGCATTACGCCCCCTCAACAATACCCCGAAGCCATTTGGGCGTTTAGCCAAATTAAAAAAGCCGCCGCACAAGTCAACAAAGAACTCGGCTTGTTGGATCCCACCAACGCCGAACTCAACGACAAAATCGGCGATGCCCTCATCCAAGCCTGCGACGAAATGGCAGACGGTCGCTATAACGACCAATTCATCGTGGATGTGTACCAAGGCGGAACAGGCACCAGCAATCACATGAATTGTAACGAGATTTTGTCGAATCGTGCCAACGAATTGCTGGGCGGTGAAAAAGGCACCTATACCCCTGTTCACCCCAACGATCACCCCAATTTCGGGCAAAGCACCAACGATGTCACGCCGACCGTCTTGCGTTTGACGTTCTTGAAGAAGCATCCTGCCTTGGTTGCTAGCATTAAATTGCTGGAAGAGACCTTCCAAAAGAAAGTGGTTGAGTTTAAAGATGTGTTGATTTGCGGACGCACCCACATGCAAGACGCCGTGCCATTGACGCTGGGTCAACAATTTGGTGCTTATGGCAACGCCTTGACGGATGCTCGCTTAAAAGTCGAAGCCGCTGCGGAAAATCTCCACTACTTGGGCTTAGGGGCTTCTGCTCTGGGAACAGGGTTGAACTCTCACAAGGAATATCGTCCTCGTGTGGTGAAGTATCTATCAGAATATACAGGGATGCCTCTCAAACAAGCGAAAGACTACTTCCAGTTAACCTCGAGCTTTGGACATTTTAGTGATTATTCCGCCGCCATGCGATCAGTC
>JAJTHC010000131.1 GCA_021299615.1 Vampirovibrionales bacterium | reverse complement strand
TCCCTTGTCTTTCTCCTGTGGATGGCGTAAAATAAGAGCCAACTCTTAAAGGCATATCATACCATTCAATGAGTGAATAGCGTGATAAATGTAGGGGCGTGATAAATCACGTCCGCCACACAATCTTGAAACGGATGCGATAAATCGCACACCCACAGAGAGAAAGCTTGCTTTTTCGACCATGGTGGGGTGAGGGATTCGGGATGCCCCGTCAGAGCTGGTGTCCCTCCTCCTAGCCTCCTCCCTAAGGGAGGAGGCACAAGACAAAATAGACTTTTGCAGAGCCTTCTATAATACCCTTCAAATAAAGGGGGACTTTTATCATGATTTTAGTCATACTAAAAGTGAATATCAAAGGTTTTTTCTTATGCTAATAAAAACATCAATTTTCTCCATCACTCTGAATCTTCTACTCATTTATTCTTTTTTAATGCCTGTAACTTCGCAAGCGGCAAAACTTTTTCTGACACCGACTGCTTCGAATCTCGATAATGCCATTCTTCAGAACAACGATTTTTTAAGTAGTCGAAAAATTGCAGAGGAAGCACTGAAACAAGGACAAACGCGTCAAGCCTTCGTATTACTTGAATCTTGGGTTGACGATCACCCAGATGATTTAGAAGCATTTTTTCAACTTGCACAGGTGAGTTATAAGCTTGGTGATTTTCATGCTATGCGACGCTATTTGGAAATACTAAAGACACTCGCCCCACATGACAAAGTAACAGAAGAAGCACTGACATGGGCAAGTCCCTTGCCTGAATTACAATCTAACACAACGGAAGACATTAACCATAGGAAACTATTGAATCTCGCTCGTTCGTTAAGAGATCAAAATGAAAATCCTTATCCATATCCGAATACTCGATCAGACTCCAATATCAATAATGAATCCCCTGAAAACCGTTTAGCTCAGGTCAATAGCAATACAAAACAAACACAATCCATCAACGAAATAAATACTATACCCATCGTAAAAGAAGCATCGATTGATCCTAAAAACAAGAACTCTGAAAAGCAAACCGTCATTCAAGGGAATAATCAAATAACGACGTCTTCTCCTTCAAACATCGGTGCGGCAGCTTCTGTTGAGCCTTCAAATAAAACAACACTATTAACGCAAGAACAAATTGCTCAAAACTTTCAAATGCTTCAACAATTGATGATGATGCAGATAATGAATAACCCATCAAACAATTTGAATACAAACAATCCCTTTGGCATGATGCCCATGTATACTCAAGATTTGAAAGGTATGCAAGGATTCAATCCATCTGCTAATCAAGGTATTACAGGTGGACTGAATCCACAAATGATAAATCAAATGATGCAAAATTCGTTATTGAACAACATGAATGGTATGTTTAACACAAATACCGACAATCAAAGTAATAATAACGGTTTTGGCTTTTAAAAAAGGGCTTGCTTCAAGTATAGTCGAGTTTAGAGTTTTCCGTACAGTAGGCTAGACGAGGAGCCTAGATTATTTTGTGAAAAAGTGTGGATAGACCTACATGACTGAACAAAATAATCGTAGCGACAAAGTATAGACACTGTAGGGGAAATTATTTAAAATACTATATCTTCTAATTATGGTGTATAATCAAACCATATTTGAAGAATAAGAGAGAGAGGAATACCCTTCTTATGCAAGCCTACAAAAGTTCGCAACAACGTAATGCTCTGATTTGTGCCAGTAGTCAAGGCTTAGGTTTGGCGGTTGCTAATCGTTTGGCAGAAGATGGTCATAACCTCTTTTTAGTGGCTCGTAATGAAGAGCGTTTGGCTAAAGTCAAGCAAGAACTCGAAGAAGCTCATAAGGTTCAAGTGCATACCTATGTGTGTGATCTCAATGTGGCAAGCCAACGCACCAAACTGCTTGAAGCCCTTTTAGCCCTTTGGCCTGCTGGTCCTGATATACTCGTCCACAATACGGGAGGCCCCACGCCGTCTACCGTTTTAGACACCGAATACGTCCAATGGACGCATGGGTTTAACAGCCTGTTTTTAAGCGTCGTTCAGATTAACCAAGCCTTGGTTCCCTTAATGGTGGAACGTGGCTGGGGACGAGTCGTGACAGTGACGTCTTTAGCGGCAAAAGAACCCTTGACGCATTTGGCGGTGTCGAATGCGTTGCGTTCGGGTATTAGTGCCTATTCTAAGACGCTTGCGACAGAAGTAGCTTCTTCAGGGGTGACGGTTAACTGTGTGGCTCCTGGCTATATTCAAACCGAACGGCTCAAACACTTATTCCACTATAGAGCGGAACAAGCAGGCACGACCCCCTTGCAGGCTCAGCGTCAGATTGAGCAGAACATTCCTGCTCAACGCATCGGCAAGGCATCCGAATTTGCCCATGCCGTGAGTTTTTTATGTAGTGAAGGCAACAGCTACATGACAGGGCAAACGTTGGTTGTCGACGGTGGATTACAGAAGTCTACTTTCTAAAAGGTGGCGTGTTCCAAACCGTTCATATAAGGCACCAACGCCTTAGGGATGCGAAGCGTGTGAGCATCGATCACATAGTTTTCTAAAATCGCCGCAATCGTACGACCCACCGCAATGCCTGAGCCGTTTAAGGTATGGCAAAATTGAGGCTTCTCACCTTCCGCCGAACGATACCGCAAGTTCATGCGACGAGCCTGAAAGTCCAACGTATTGGAACAACTCGAAATCTCCCGATACACGCCTTGGCTGGGCATCCACACCTCTATATCGTAGGTTTTTGCCGCCGAAAAGCCAATGTCTCCTGTACAAAGCGAAACCACCCGATACGGCAATTCCAAGATCTGTAGAATCCGCTCCGCATGGCTTGTGAGGGCTTCAAGGGCGTCAAACGAGCTTTCCGCCGTGGTGATATGCACGAGTTCCACCTTGTCGAACTGATGCTGGCGAATCAGCCCACGCGTGTCCCGACCTGCACTGCCTGCTTCACGCCTGAAACACGGCGTGTGAGCCGTAAATTGCATGGGCAATTGAGACGCTTCCACAATTTCATCCCGATACAAGTTGGTAATCGGCACTTCGGACGTGGGAATCAAGTACAAGTCGTCTTCGGCAACCTTGTACATGTCTTCGCCAAACTTAGGTAACTGTCCTGTGCCTGTCATACTGGCTTCGTTCACCAGCAAAGGCAAAACGAGTTCTTCATAGCCGTGTTGCGTGGTGTGAACATCCAACATCAGGCGAATCAAGCTACGCACGAGCAAGGCTCCGTTGCCACGAAATACGGAAAAGCGAGATTTAGCGAGCTTGACGCCTCGTTCAAAGTCGATCCAATTTAAGGCAACGCCTGTTTCCCAATGAGGCGGCACTTCCGCAAGGGGGCGAGCTTTGAAGTCGCATCCCCAACGGCGGATTTCTTCGTTGTCTTCTTCGCTGTTGCCGTCTTTAACGGATTCATGCGGTAAGTTCGGCAAGCTCATCACGATGCGGTCTTGCTCTTCGGCGAGGGCGTCTTTTTCACTTTCAATGGCTTTAATGCGTTCAGAAATAGCTTTGGCGGTTTCCATAACGGCATCGGCGTTTTCGCCTGCTTTTTTAAGCGTGGCGAGTTCTTTATTCAGGGCATTGCGTTGATTGCGTAAGACTTCTTCTTCTTGCAATAAGGCTCGGCGTTTTTCGTCGATGGCGAGGACGGCATCAATTGAAAAATCGGGGTTACGGCGTTGCAAGGCTTTTTCGATGGCGTGGGGATCTTGGCGAAGGGCTTTAATATCAAGCATGGGGA
>JAJTHC010000154.1 GCA_021299615.1 Vampirovibrionales bacterium | reverse complement strand
TTGATCAAATCAACTTGGTGACTTGTACCACCAGAACGGTTTGTCAAACCAATGCCATGATGCAGGGCTTACAAGCTCAAGGCTATAAAATAGTCCCTGGGCAACTTTTACCTGCGGATGCTCAATCTGAAGCCTTGTATGATAGAGTGTTTGAACGTATATAGTGGGCTTATACCAATTGTATAGTTTTTAGAGTTTACGCTTCCTGTAGAAAGCTCTACGAAACTCATACCCTTTAAACGAATGAATAGCGTGTTAGGCTATTCTAGGAGCCTAGACTCTAAATTCAGCTATACAAAGACGTACATAAGCACATCGAGAATCGTAGCGACAACGAAGAGACAAGTACAGAAAATTATAAAACTGTAACAAATTATAACAAGGCTTCAAGGCAGATTGGCTTTCTTGCGATACAAACTATAATCGCCCCCATAAAGAGGGCATTGGTTTTGTCCCCCTATTCAAACCAACCTTAAAGAGGAAGCCTCTCCCATGATGAGTATGAACATAGATCCCTATAAGACCCCCCCCACAACGACCCCTCCGAACACAACACCCCCTTCCACCTCCCCTGAATACACCCCCATTGCCTATTCAGCACCTATTGTGGACACCTACACGTCCAGTACTCCAAAAACCACAACCACTGAATACGCCAGCACCAGTACCCCAACAACGACGTCTGCCCCTGAATCCAGTAAGAGTTACAACGTCCCCGCCTTCGCACAAAACTACAGTCAACTTGCCCAATTGCTTGGTAGATTGTTGAACAATCCTTTACTAGGCGATTTATTGGCTCGTTTACTTGGTAGCGTCATTGGTAATAATGTGCCTCGCTTGGCACCAAGTTTAGGAGCGGTAGCCAATAATCCCAAGTTGGAAACCTTTGAAAGCGTCCTAAAAAGTGCTAAGTTCGACAGCACCATTAGCTCGCAAGAAAGCAAAGGTCCTGTGACCATTTTCGCCCCGACCGAAGCGGCCTTTAATAAGTTGGATCCCAAGGTGAAAACCGCTTTGTTGGCTCCTGCAAACAAAACCACGCTGGATAAAATCTTGCAATACCATGTGGCAGACAAACCTGTAAAATTTGGACCCGAACCCCAAAACATCGATTCCTTACTGCCCAATACGTCGGACAACAGCGTGTTAACAGGCACCGCGTTAAAGCCTCGTATTGTGAACGGCAAACAGATCGTGCAAGGTCAGCCTGCGATGGTTTTACCTAACAAGTCGATTTTGGTGCCGATTGACGATATTCTCATTCCGCCTGATGTCGACTTAAGCAAGCTTGTTGGTCTGGATTCCACCACACCCACACCGCCAACGCCTCCCACACCTGGGGAAGATAAAAACACGGCAGGCTTCGCTTTAAAGAACAACACCAATTTAAGTACGCTGAATAGCTTGCTCGGTTCTACAAAATTAAACGATGCCTTAGGTGATTTAGAAAAGAGCAAACCTGTGACCATTTTAGCACCGACAGAAGCGGCTTTTAATAAGTTGGATCCCGCCTTGAAGGCAAAATTGCTCAAGCCTGCCAATAGCGACGCCTTGAAGCAGATTTTGCAATACCATGTTAGTGCAGGGGCGTATGCCTTTAAGGACGAGCCTCAAGGCTTTGATTCCCTACTTGCTAATGCGTCGGACAATAATGTGCTAACAGGCACCGCCACCGCCCCCCGAGTCATTAACGGCAAGCAAATTGCCCTAGGCACGGCTCCTGTGGTCACAGCGAATAAATCGACGATTATTCCGATCGATCAAGTGCTTATTCCTCTAGGTTTGGACTTAAGCAAACTGGTTTAGAATACCCTTATTCCTTATTCCCGAAAATAAAAGAATCCCCAGAGGCGACCATACGGACGCCTCTTTTCTTTTGTGGCGTATAGTAAAATATTCATGTCCCCTCTCCTGATTTTAGGAGAGGGAAGAGAACGTCTTTAGACGTTCGAGGGTGAGGTTAAACCCTAGACTCCGTTTGTGGGTTTAACCGCCCCCTAACCCCCTCCTAAAATCAGGAGGGGAAAAAGGCAAAGGATCCTAGTCAAGGCATTGAATTTCGGTAAACAAGGCGTGAATCTCATCCAACGAATTCACACTCGTCAAACGCCCTCGAAACGCCGAAGCCCCCTTAAAGCCTTTGACATACCACGGCAACTGCCCACGCATTTCACGCACCGCAACCCCTTCACCCTTATATTCAATCATTTTTTGCGTATGTTCCAACGCATAACGCAAGCGTTCCGCCAAATCAGGTTCAGGCAATAGCTCGTTGGTCTTTAAATAATGATCAATCAACGCAATTCGCCACGGCTCGCCTTGCGTCCCACGCCCGATCATCACGCCATCGATGCCGTACGTATCTAGCACGAATTTGGCATCTTGAGGGGTGACAATGTCGCCATTGCCCACGACAGGAATGCTCACCGCCTGCTTGAGATGCCCCAAGGCATCCCACTGCACACCGAGTTTGTAGCCTTGCGAACGTGTGCGAGTATGAAGCGTCAAGAGCTTTGCCCCAGCGTCTTCCATGCGTTTGCCGAACTCAATATAATTCAGGTGATTAAAATCCCAACCCAAGCGACACTTCACCGTGACAGGCACATCAACGGCATCAGCAACAGCTTTGACCAGCGTATAGGCGTGATCCACATCTTTCATCAAGGCACAGCCTTCAAAATTGCCTGTGATTTTTTTCACAGGGCATCCCATATTGAGATCCAGCGTATCGGGGCGATGCTTGGCGACAATGTTACGAGCCGCTTCAACCAGCACTTCTTCACGATTCGCCGCCAACTGATAGGCAATGGGGTTGTCTTCAAGGCTTTTGTCGAGGATTTGAGCGTCCCACCGTTTGCTATAGACCAAGCCGTTAGAACTAATCATTTCGGTGCAAATCAGGGAATCAGGGGTAGTTTGCCGCACGAGACTTCTGAAGATGAGGTCGGTGACTCCTGCCATCGGAGCCAGCATGACTCGACTATTCACCACTGCCGTTTCGCCGATGCGAAGGGGCGTGGTGTAAGTGGTTTCGCTATGATAGGACGCCGTATCAATTTGTGGAATCACACGAGGGAATCCCACCGCAGGGGGTAGGGTGTCGGCATCTAGGGGTAAGGCTTTTTCAGCAAGAGCAGTCATGTGAGGATGTTTCGCAATAGTTTAGGGACGCCCTTTGACTATAACAAAAAAGCTATTCAAATAAAAGAAGAGATTTCAATGCCTTTTCTAACTTATTTGCTTTATTTTAAATACATTTTCTTTGGGTTCTCTTTTAATAATAAATTCGACAAAAAGCGTCGAATTGGGTACAAAAAACTTCTTAAAGGCGTAATGATCCAACTCCGTCACAAGGATTTTGCTTTTCGACAAATCGTGCAAGTTTAGATCATATTCTTCATCAAGAACGTCTTTATAGTTAGGGAAGTATTCAAATATATGTGTATCAGGCGATTTCGCAACCACTTTAAACGTCAGATAATCAGGACCTTCAAATTGAGTATAAAACTCTTCAAATCTATTGTGATCAAGATAGATGCATCGATATGATTTATTGGATTCATTGACGTGAACACCCCTGATCACGTGCTGGTGAAAAAAGGACGTTAACTCGTCATTATTGCCAGGCCCCTGAAACTCAATAAAGTAATCTTCTACATCCTGTCCGTAATCATCTTTCACGTGGATATTTAACATGGAGTATTTATGGTAGGTAGCATCATCTAAAATTGAAGCGGTTTTACTTGAAATAGCATCCCATTTCTGTTTAATTTCGCTGTATTCTTGATCAGAACACCGTAACGCTTCAAGAATGCGATCGCCTAAGTTGTTTTCATCCCCCTCAAAGCCTGTCAGTTTCTCAACATTACCTTTTTCATTGGGTTTGGTAATCAAATTATGATCCCGATCAGGCAGGACGGCCAAAGGAAACCTAAGCTTCGTGTGTTCGGGTTTTTCCCAAGTATTGAGGGAAAGAAAAGGAGTGCCATCTTCTTTTCTATCAAATTCGATTGTTAAACCGTTTGTATTTAAATTTGCGGCAGAAACCCTTACCGTTCCGTCTGATCCATTTTCATTAACAATTTGACTTAAAAGATCCCTATAAGGTTGAGACCCGACGATAACGAAGGGTAATATTTTATTTTCTCCGTAAATAAGTGAGGTTCCAAAAATATCTTTTTTAACCAAATCCCATTGATAAGGGGAACTTAACTCCAATGCTTCGAGAATCATTTTACCAGACTCAAACCAATCATCATGTATAGCGACCCTGCCAAGCATACTTTTCCCAAGCGTTGCTAGCTTAGAACCATAATTGGCCGGTGCCAACATAACGAATCGTTTTACTGGACATTGTTCAATATCATTTCCGTAATACTTGGTAATCCATTCTCTTGCGACTAGCCCGCCTGTACTATGCACAATTAAATCAAATTTCTCGTTATTGTCATAGAGCTTTTTTTCTAAGATGACTTTTTGCATTTGTTTTGCAATATCTTGTATACAAACCTGATCGTCCGTAGAAATGTAATCTCCAAGGTACAAGCTATCGACCGCATACCCATTTTCTTCTAAGAACTCTTTTAAAGGTTGCATGGATGTTGAATTGGCTCTCCATCCATGGAGGAAAAGAACTTTTGACATTTTCTGTCCTTTCTTTAGGGAAATCAGGTTCCTCTTTACGGAAACCAAACAGATACATTAAGAACTTCAGTAGATTTTTAAAAATTTGAATCATGATGTTTTTCACAGGGTTAATATAAATAAGCCTTAAAGTTCAAGGCACTTGATTCTTTAGCAATTTGGTCAATTTAGAGGTTCCAACTTCTTGCATCAAACTCTATAAAATACAGCTAGTCGCAAAAGTTCCAAATAACTAAAACAACCTAAAGTTCTTTACAAACCAAGAAAAATGGCGGAAGCGACAGGATTCGAACCTGCAAGTCTTACGACCAACCGCTTTCAAGGCGGCTTCCTCACCACCCGGACCGCTTCCATAATCAATAATACGGTAAAGAAAAAAAATGGCAAGCCCTGCATCTTGCATCTAACGTAGGTATATGAGAAACTAAAAGGAAGTCAGTCACGAAAGAAAACGGAAGCGTCCTCATGGTCATCAAATATCCCGCAAAATCTCGTACCAGCTCTAAGGGACGCCGTCCCAACTCAACAGGACGAAGCCCCTACAATCGATCCAAAAACAAGTCGTTTTCCTTTTTTCCTGTACTTATGGCGGCGGTAATCATCGTTGGGGGACTTTACTGGGCGTTAAATTATGGCAATACCACACAATCGCCCTTACTTTCATGGTTAGGGGGCAATGTAAGTGTGTACAAGCAAGTGAGCAAACGTAGCCAAAGCGACGTGCGTGAACTCTACATGCAAGCCATTGAAGCTCAAAAAGCGGGCGAAGTCGATTTGGCGATACGTTTATTTTTGGAAGTCGAAGACAGCTACCTAGGGCTTTCCAACGTGATTTCATGGCATTTGGCGGAATTGTACCAGCTTAAGCCCAATGAAGGCTTGGTGCAGATTCGTCTGAAAAAGTTGGAATCCATGGCATTACAGCCTGAGTTTCAAGCTAAAGTGCTTTATGCCTTGATGAAATCGCATATTCGAGCAGGTCAACCTGATTTAGCCAAGCAAAAAATCGATGACCTCCAAAAAAACTTCGGCGACACGGAATACGGCAAGGCATCAACGTATTATCAAGGACTTTTGGCACTAAATCAGCACGATAGCTTGTGGAAGCAGAGGCATCCTGAAGGCGACGTGAAGAAGGCTCCGTTGCCTAATGATGTCGTGTCCTTGTGGAAGACGTATCTCGCCAATGCACCGACAGGCACCTTCGCTATGGAGATTATCAACACCTTTAAGGCTCGTGGGCATTCGCCTTCAGTGGAAGAGATGAGTCACTATATTCAGGCTTACATTTCCGCAGGTGAATACGTCAATGCCTTTAAGGTGTCGAAAATGCGGGCTTTTCAAGTCAAAATTGCGGGTGTGGATGTACTTAAAGCCTACCTGAGTCAAGGCAAAAAAGCTCCTGCTTTGGACTTGCTCAATGCGTGGATCGGGCATTATACCTTTGAAAACGAAGGCTTACGAGACGTCTTGGCGAGCCTATTCCCGACCAAAACGCCTAACAAACAAGGGCTTTTGGCGTTAAGACGTTTATTGGGATTCGCTAACGCTCCCAATAAAGAAGCCGTTTTGTGGCATTTGAGTCAATATGACACCGAAAATCAAGCGACCTATTATCAGCAATTTACGAAGAGATATCCGCAATCTCGCTTTTCGCCCTTTGT
>JAJTHC010000272.1 GCA_021299615.1 Vampirovibrionales bacterium | reverse complement strand
TTGCCCGACTTACGTTCAAACGGGGGACGAATCCCAAAGCCCCCGTGGACGGATCCACCTAAGCCAAGCCGTCCACGACGGGCGTTTACCTTTTGCGGACTTGGTACCAGCCCTTGAAACTTGCTTGGGGTGCATGGCGTGCGAAACGGCGTGTCCGTCTCAAGTGAAGTATCACCATGTACTAGAAGCAGGGCGTTTGACGGCTCATGCTCAAGGGCTTGGACGTTTTAGTTTGCTGGCTCAAGTTATGCAAGCCGTCTTAAAGCAGGATGCCCTTTTGTCACTCGTCACCTTTGGCATGAAGCTGGCCGATGCACTTGGTTTTCGTCGTCTTTTACAAGCGTCGTGGATGCCTCGTTTTATTTTAGAAAAAACCCGTTTTTGGATGCCCATCCCTTCTAAAGGGCTTGATGCTCGCTTAAGCGTAGCAGACCCCAAAGCCGAAATCGCCTTGCATTTAGGGTGCGTGATGAAGCACCTCATGCCCGATGTGCATAATGCGTGTTTAGACGTGCTGACCGCCATGGGTTTTAGCGTCACAGCAAGCCCCTTGGGCTGTTGTGGAGCCTTGGCGTCGCATCACGGCTTGGCGAAAGAAACAGAAGCTTGCATGAAAGAAAACGCCCAAGCGTGGCAAGCATCTAGCCAACAAACGACCCTGTCTAACGCTGGGGGATGCGGTGCCATGCTCAAGGATTACGCCCATTTAGCGACGCATCTTTCGCTTGATTCGGCGGATACTTCCCAAAAAGCGTTGGCGGAAATTGCTCAAGCCACGGAAGATATTCACGCCTTTATTTGGACGCATCATCAACGCTTGCCAGCTTTGGCATTGCCTACGCCAATGGTGGTGACCTATCAAGGATCGTGTCATTTGACGCATGCTCAAGGTGTGACGGAAGCCCCTTTAGCCTTGCTTCAGCAGGTTAAAAACTTGACGCTTTCCCCCATGCAAAATGCAAGCAGTTGTTGTGGAAGTGCGGGCATCTATAATTTAGAGCATCCTGATTTGGCGGAAGCCATTGCTCAAGACAAGGTGCAAGCCATACTTGCCACAGGGGCGAGTGTTGTGGTGGTGGGCAACCCAGGATGCTTGATTCAGCTCAAGGCATCGCTTGCCGTTTATGCTCCGACGGCAAAGATCGAAGTGTTACATCCGATGCAGTTGTTAGCAGAAGCCGTTAAAGCGTGTCCAACCCAATATCAATCGGCGGAGCAGCCATGGTGATTTGACTCGTGGAAATCACATCCACACCTGTTTGAGCATACGCCTTCACATTCGCCAACGTAATGCCTCCAGACACTTCCACCACCGCCTGCCCTGCAATCAATTTCACCGATTTTTGGACGTCGTCCAGCGTCATATTGTCCAACAAAATCACTTGAGCCTGTGCCTTTAGGGCAAGGGGAATTTGCTCTAGCGTATCGCATTCAATTTCAAGCTTCGCCGTATGGGGCAAGCGTTGATGCACCAAGTCCGCAATGTCTTCAAGCGGTGTTTCCAAAGATTGAATGAGATTGTCTTTCAACATCGCCGTATGACTCAAGTTATAACGATGCGAGTTGCCACCCCCATGTAAGACGGCCTGCTGTTGCAAGAAACGCCAGCCTCCCAATGTTTTTCGAGTATGCACAATTTTGGTCGATGTGCCTTCCACAGCTTGAACAAAGGCGTGCGTTAAAGTCGCCACCCCGCTCAAATGTTGTAAAACGTTTAAGGCGGTACGCTCTAGGGCAAGTACATCCAAAAGTGAACCGTCCAATTCGGCGATGGGCGTCAAGGCGTCAAGGCTTGCACCGTCGGCACAAAAGGGCTTGAATTTCACATCAAAGCCACCCAAGCGGATGAGGGTTTCCACCGCTTTTAGACCACTTACGATGCACGCTTGACGAGGCACAATCTGAAAACGCATACGGATGTTGCCCAAGCAAGCTTGAAGGGATTCACCCAAAACATCCCCCTGCCCCAAATCTTCTTCTAGGGCAAGTTTTAAGAGTAATTCTACATTCGGCGGAAAAAATGCCATAAGCGTTTCCTTAAGGGGTTTTTACAAACCGCCAGGGACGATCCATTTGTCAATATCACGATTCCAACCGCTTAAAATCTCTTCGGGCTTGAAGTAGAGGGCAATTTCTCGCACGGCACTTTCAGGCGAATCGCATCCGTGAATGATGTTACGTTGGGGAGCCTGCCCAAAATCGAAGCGAATCGTTCCAGGTTCCGCCTTTTCAGGATCGGTATTCCCAATGACACGACGACAAACGGCAATGGCATCACGTCCTTCCCACACCATGGCAATGACTGGGCCACTGGTAATGAAGTTCACCAAGCTGGGGTAAAAATCTTTGCCGATATGTTCGGCATAATGTTGAGAGGCCAAGGCTTCATCCACCTTTACCATTTTTAACGCCACCAGCTTTAAGCCTTTAAGTTCAAAGCGATGAATAATATCAGCGGTTAGCCCTCGTTGAATCGCATCGGGCTTTAGGGCGACAAAACTTTGTTGTAACGTCATAACAATTACCTCCAACCTATAAAACACTAAGTTTAGTTTAACACGACTTTGATTTTAAAACACTTAGTTTATAATCACCACGGGATTTTCTGTATGAGGCTTACGCTTTTTCACTGTTTTTCGAACATAAAGATTTTGCCAGTCTTCATATTTACGAACCGTATGATTGATGCAAGACACCCATAGACCTTTTAGCTTGTCCAACATACCATTGGCGGGTTCTTCTTTTTTTCCTGTATGCCCATAAATACGGTGAGGCGTTTTGCCGTTACATAAGTCAGCAGGTGGCACAAAGCCTGCTTCTTCAAGGCTTTGAAAACCGCCGTGAGCCCAGTGAGGCTGTTTCGGCTTTTCTCGTTCATTTGCGGTGTGTGAAATAAGTTCCCCTAAAAATTTCAAAGTCTCGTCATTAAGCTGTTCTAAAATGCCTTCTTTTTGTTCTTGATCCGTCATTTGATAGGCTAAATAAGCACGGGTTAGCTCGTTTATTTTGGCGATGGTTTTTTGGTAAGCTTCGCCAGATTGCAGATGCAAAGACGTGTCTTTATCCGAAAAGGCAACAGGATCCAAACTGTGTAGGAAGTCTCGCCATTTCTGTTCGGTTTGTTTCGAGACAAAGGCGTGCGTAGTGACGACATGCCCTTCTTGGTGAATAAGCGTGTGAGATTCATACTGCTTTTTGAGTAAGGTTTGATATTCTTCAAACAGTTTTGTTTTTTCCTCGCCTTCAGGCAGAGCAGTGATCCAGCGGTAGGTGTCCCACATTGAACGGGTGTTATAAAGACTTTTGATTCCTTTTTTTGCACGAATAGGATCGTTTAAAAAGTCTTCTCGTTCTTTGGCTAAAATCGCCAAATCCTTCCCCACACTTTGGGGAGCTTTATAAAAATCTATGGCATGATTACTTAAGTTGAAGACCAGTGTATCATCCTTTGCGTTTTCATGTTCACGAATCATTTTAACGACTTCTAGTAAGATCAAGTCGAGACCTCGATCGCAGAGTTCATCCCCAACGCAAATCGCTTTTTTCTTTTGGACGGCACTTTCATCGACTTCGATGGCATCAGGCAAAAGTTCAATCAATTTAAGCAAACGTTCAGCTTGGGCTAGTTCTCCGCCTTTTTGAGGATGTTTTGCTTGGGTGGGTTCTCCGCCTTTTTTTAGCCACTCTTGGTCGAGCTGTTTCATTTCTTCGGTATAGGTAAAGTCTCCCTTTTCCCTCGTTTCAATAAACATTTTATACGAAGGACGGTTATGTTCTTCCAAGGCTTGATAAACGTCTAAAAAGGCTTTATAAGATTCTTGATTTTTAACTTTAAGCATACCGAACATCAGCATATTTTCAATAAATAGTAACCCATTGCCATGACTATCTCCAATGTGTATCGTTGTGGCATTCTGCAAATGTTCGAAAGCATCTTCAGGAGGCAAACGCTTGAGTAAGGGCTTTTTTTCATTGGGACGAATCAGGGTAAAGCCATAATTCATATGATCCATCGCAAATTGTAGTGCTTCTGAAATCGGCATTTGCCCCTGCCGTTGGGTACGGAAGCTATCCAAGTGAAGCACGTTCGAGCCTTTTGCAGGGCCTTGAACAGGGTTTTCTTGAACGGTGGGGTTGTAAGCACGAAGCAACGGACTAATTTTAAAGGCTGTTGAACTAAGCCACATAATGGAATCTCTCCACAATTTACATTGAAACAAAAAGAACAGAGAAGAAAATAAGTAGAAATAGACGAACTAAAGTTCTTAACGCCTTTACTTTAAACCAAAGACACGCTTAGCACAAGCTTTAAAAATCTATTTTTCGACTATGTAGTGTCGCACAAATCTTGGGAGCCTTAGGTGCTGTTAAATCGTTAGGGAATTGCACCTTACACAACAAGGGAGCATCCAACAAACGCAGGCAAAGCTCACTCAAGAGATCCACAAAAATCGGATGCTCATTCAAACTTTCCGCACGATGCCAATGTTCCAACCCATATTTCGCCCCCACAGGTACATAAAGCATATCCATTTCAAAGAGCGTTTCAATGTGATCGCTCACAAAGCTAATCGGCACCATCAGCACATTGTCTCGCCCTGCTTGAGCCAAGTCTTCCGCCAAGTCTTCTGTATAAGGCTTGAGCCACTCTAAAGGACCCACTCGACTTTGCCAGCAAATTTCCCACGAATTATGCGGGAAATACTGTTGCATCAATAATTCGCAGGATTCACGGATCTGCGTCGGGTAAGGATCTTTATTCTGTTGGGCATAGTCTTTGGGAATCCCATGAGCTGAAAACACCACGTGGCGACCTTCTACAGACACATTCCAAGGCTTTTCATCAAAGGCTTTTTGAATCGTCGATGCCACGGCTTCTAAAAAACGAGGTTCCTTATAATAGCTACAAACCGTCGCCACATTGATCGAATCCGCCAAAGGACGCCACTTGGATTGACTCAACAATTGAGAAAACTCACGCAAGCTAGAACCTGTCGTCGCCAAGCAATAATGCGGATACAAAGGC
>JAJTHC010000199.1 GCA_021299615.1 Vampirovibrionales bacterium | reverse complement strand
ATTTTGTCCTATTACCGCCGTTGGTACACGCCTGAAAACATCACCACATTGGTGGTCGGTGATTTTGAATGGGATGCCTTAAAAGAAAAAGTCGAAAAAGCCTTCAATTTTGCGGATCGCCCTGATGCCAAAGACGCCCTAAAAAGCTATAAAGAACCTGCTAAAGTCGAAAGCTTTGTGGGTAAGATTGGTCAAGGTGAACGCTACATCGAACAGAAGTCCGAGTTTACGACTCGTTTTGTGACGCTTGGTTTTCACGGGCCTTTAGCCAGTGACTTAAAAGCCACGCTCGCCCTAGATGTCGCCAGCACCGTGCTTGGTGAAAGCAGAGCCAGTCGCTTCAATCAAAAATTGGTTGAAACACAGACACCATCTGCGTTTAACACCATTAGCACCGCTCAATATGCCTTAAAGCTCGGTAATGTTTTTTACATTATGGCGAATTACAATACCGCCAATGATGAAGCCGCTTTAGCCGAACTCACCGCTATTTTAGACGCCTTTACTGGTGAAGAGCCGATTACCGAAGAAGAGTTTGCTCGCACCGTGAAAAAAATGAAAGTCGACTTTGCTCGTGGGTTTGAAACCTGCTCAGGCATTGCCGATGCTCTAGGTGATGCCTTGACCGTCACAGGTAGTGTTGAAGCCGTGACAGGCACGCTTGAACGGCTCGAATCCTTGACCCGTCAAGATGTGATTGATGCCGTCAACACCTTCTTAAAATCTTCGTTAGCCTACACAGCCGTATTGGTACCTCAAAATGACTAAACTACTTAATTCTATTGAAACAATCCCCCTTCTTTCAGGGCCTACCCTTTTATTTGTACAGCAAGCAGGCACGCCTCGCTTGTCGATCAACATCTACACCAAGGGAGGTAATTGCATCGACTATTTCCCCGGTGAAATGGATGTGATTGATCGTTTGTTGTTGAAAGGCACCTATGCCGAAAATGCCGAAGAAATTGCCGTAAAGCTCGATGATTTGTGCTTGGATGTAGATACCGACACCGCTCGGGATTACAGCATTTTGTCCGCTTCCATGCAAGTTGAAGACTTGGAAAAGAACTTGGCGTTCATCAAGGACTTACTTTTTTATTCGACGCTTGAAGGGCTTCAAAAAGAAAAAGAGAAGCTCAAGGGTGAGCTTCAAATGAGCTTGGATTCCCCCACAGCGGTTGCCAAAGATTTATTGAGCCGTAAATTGTGGAACGGGTTGCCGTACGGCACTTCGGCCAGTACCATGCTTTCAAGTTTGGGTAAATTGTGGCGGAATGACAACGTCTTTTTACACTATCAACAAGCGTACCGTCCGAATCGTATGGTGATTTCAGTCGCTGGAGATGTGGATCGTGAGCGTTTGATTACCGCTTTAGACGCCGCTTTTAGCTTGCCTCGTGCCAAAGGCACGGATGGTGAAATGGAAATGGGACGCCTCTTTAAAGAGCATCGCCTCAAGGAATCTCGTATTTTTACGACGCCTTGGGAAGAAGCCGCTCAAGCCCAGATTTTACAATCTTGGTTGATGCCCCCTGCCACCTCTAAAGACTACGTGCCTTTAGCCGTTTTAGACAACATCTTGGGTTCCGCAGGCTTAAGCAGTCGTCTATTCTTAGAATTGCGTGACAAGCAAGGTTTGGCGTACAGCGTGCGTTCAAGCTTAAGCTTGTTGAAGCATCGTGGGACGTTTACCTTGTACATCGGTACAGAACCGTCTAACGTGCAGAAATGCTTAGAAGGCTTTGCCGATGAAGTCAAAAAATTGCAAGATGTGCTTGTGGG
The DNA here is from genome assembly GCA_021299615.1 of Vampirovibrionales bacterium. Classification (GTDB taxonomy): domain Bacteria; phylum Cyanobacteriota; class Vampirovibrionia; order Vampirovibrionales; family JAJTHC01; genus JAJTHC01. The sequence continues at coordinate 4,485 of JAJTHC010000199.1, read as the reverse complement.
TGAAGAAGAACTCGAAAATGCCAAGCGTAATTTAATTGGCAAACGCAGTGTCTTCTTAGAAACCGTCGGGCAGATTTCTAGCTATGTGGGTTCTGCGTATTTGGCAGGGCATGATTTAAAATCGCTCGCCACCCTAGATGAAAAAATCAATGCGGTCACCGCTGAGCAGATCCAAAAAGTGGCTCAAAAATACTTGAGCAAGGAATCCGTGACCGTGGTCGTAGCGCCTTCCGAGTTCTTGCCTAAATCGCCTTTTTTCAAGCATAGCAAGCAAGACGATGCCACCGCCACAGAAACAGAAGCCAAAGCCAAAACGTCCACCAAAAAAGACGATAAAACTGAAACGGCTCCTGTTACGGTATGATACGCATCCACAAAGCAAACTTCTTCGACGCACAAGACGCCCAATGGATCCCTCGGCTCATCGATGAGCATGCGAGCGATCCCATGGGTGGGGGCGTTGCGTTGGAGCCTCCCGTTTTGGAGTGGATTATCAACGGTTTAAAGGCGTGTCCTTCGGCTCATGCCTTTATCGCCACCTTAGAAGACGGCACGCCAGCAGGCTTGTTGATTGCCTACCAAGTTTTTAGCACCTTTAAGGCAGCCCCCGTGGTCAACATTCACGATGTCATTGTGGCAAGTGCTGCACGAGGCAGAGGCGTCGGTAAAGCTCTGTTGAACACGGTTGAAGACTACGCTCGTTCGATTAAGGCGTGTAAATTAACGCTTGAAGTCCGTCAAGACAACGAACCTGCTTTAGGACTCTACAAAAAAGTGGGATTCCTCGACTATCAGCTCGGCGAGCAAGATGTACCCATGCTTTTTTGGGAAAAACCCCTTTAGCCCTTTATAGATAAAACGTTCTATTGCCTCTTCGTTGTCGCTACGATTTTTTTGTTCTGTTATGTAGGTCTCACTACACGCCCTCACAAAAAAATCTAGGCTCCTAGAATAGTCTAATAGCTCATTTCATCTATAGAACACTATAAGCAAATGGAGGCTTTAAAATGAAATCCGTATTCAGAAAAATAACCGTCGCCTGTCTTTTAATGGCAAGCTTATGTGCATCAACGGTTTTTATTGAAGGAGCCGATGCCGCCGCCAAAGCCAAGAAAAAAGGGACGGCGAAATCCTTACCCAAAGAATGGGCGCCTTATCAACCTAAATTGACCTTGCTCTTGCAAAAAAGCCAAAATAAAAGCTTTTTCACCCCTCAAGACGGCGACACGCTCGACGAACTTCGCCAAGTCAGCGACGACTTTCAGGATCGTTACGCCAAAGTCAAAGATGTTGCCCCCATTTTGTATCAACTCGGCTTATTATTTACCTATCGGGAAATGTGGTTTGAAGCCTTTGATGCCTTTTCCACGATTGGTGAGCGTTTTCCGCAAAGTCCTTACACGCCAAAAAGCAAGTTTCAATTGCTGAAAATGAAGAAACGCTTGGGTGAAGATTATGCGGTGTTGGAAGAAAGTCGGCTCCCTGCGGAGGGGGTGGCTCCTAGTGTGATGGGGGGGAGCAAGGTGGTGGCTCCGTTGAAAACGCCTTAAATAGACCACGTTTTCCAACGCATTTGAGCATCCAAACGATCCAGCTCACTATTCAACCATTGCTTTAAAGCTGGCACACTCGAAAAACGAAGATTCACCAAACGCTGCGTTTCACTCAATAAAGGCACCCAATTTTGTTGCACAAACGTAGGCGGAAACCCTTCTAGCTTACGAACTTCCACATAGGTTGAAAATTCGTCCCAAAACTGAAGGACTTGGGCTTCTTCTGCATTTGTTACACCAAAGGTTTGACGTAACAAGCTGGCATATAAAGCAAGTGCCTTGCCTGTAGACGTGAGATACTTGCCTCCGTATGGGATTTGCTGTGTCGTCAACGGTAAAACGCTTAGGGTGTTAGCATCCAAGTGAGCATTAGCAAACCAAGTCCAGCCTGAAACGCCGTTTTTATGAAGTTGTTCACTGCGTTCAATCCGTTGAGCCCCTTCAAGCTTGTGTAAGCCTACCCCACTCACCAAAAGGATTCGTGTGGGCTTAAGGATTTGCTTCATTCGGGTGATTTGCTGATTGAACGCCACCGTATTTTCCGTGTACGCCATGGGAATCAACCAATCAATCCAGCCCCGTTTGCTCCATGTTTCCCAGTCTTGCTGTATCGCCTTGAGCCGTTCTTGCGTTGGCAAGGCAAAAACTGCCGCCGATAAAATCAAGTCAGGCTTTTTCGACTTGAGCGTTTTATTGACTTTCGCCACAAAACGACTCACATTTTCAATCTTCCATTTGTCAAATAAATCTTGGTTTTCAGGCGTGGGACGCAACCCCGTGGCTTGGTAAAAATTGTATAAGCTCAACGGATTATAGCCTGCTCGTTGCGTAGTGGATTGAAAGGGGTAGCGAATATAATCCAACTGCAAGCCGTCGACCGCATAACGATCCACAATTTCAGTGTACCAATCCACCAAAAATTGTTGAGCATCATAACTGGCGGGATCCAGCCAATACTCATGCTGACCCTTGGGAACGCTCGAGCCGTCATTCATCAAAAGTTCTTGAGTTTTGAGTCGGGCTAAACTTAAAACAGGTCCTTTTTCTTCAGAAGACCAACCCATAATACGGTTATGCCGTGTATTACCCACCGCAAAACACCAGACCCACGCATGCACCCTTAAACCCAAGGCATGCCCTTCTTGCACAGCTGTCGCAAGGGGATCCCAGTCCTTAATCAGCGGATTCTGCACAGGTTGCATAATGCTATTGGGGTAAACAGGAAAGCCTGCGTTAATGGTTTCCACAAAAATATCCGTCATACCTGCACGAGCCAGCTGAGATAGTCTAATTTTTAGGCTTTCGGCATTGCCCAAGCTCACCATGCTACCTCTGTCAAACCATACCCCATGGATTTGATTGGGAAGGTTGGGAAACAATAATTTTTGCTTAATCAGCATCAGTTCTGTAATGAGTGCCTTGCTTTTTTGACGATACTCTTTGTAGTCACGGTTTTTGCGTAAAGGCTTTAAGGCATCCATTTGGGTTTGAATCTGATTCATCTGTTCTGCGTACTGAACCTTATTGACATTTTTGCCTAAGAACTCAAAAGCTTGCATGCGTTGCCATACATCGGTTTCAAGAGCATTGTATTCTTGTTCGTAATTGCTGGCTTCTTCTTCAAAAGGCAGATAACGGTCTTGAATACTTTTCACCACCACCCAAGACTTCCACTGATTTGCCAAATCATAAAGACGTTTTAGTACATCATAACTAGGTTTAAGATTAACAGGCACAATAGGCGTGCTTGTCGAAGAATTACTGGCAATAACTTTTGTAGGCAATGGGGAAGGCGTCGTTTTAGACAAAGGTTTTGATCCTGTGTTTTTAGAAACAGGTTTAGGTGGCAGAGGCAACACAAAACGAAGAGGCTCTAATCCAGATCCACAATGAATAAAGGGATTCGGTAAGGTGTAGAGATCACACCCCGTCGCAAGTCGCTTCATAGGAAAGGGGTTGGCAACGGTTAGGCTTCCTGCTAGAGCGGTGTCTAAAACGCTTAATTGAGAGGTGCCGAGCCGTTCTTCCATGAGGCTGCGATAGCGTCCCCAAAGCACTTTAAATTCAGCATCCCACTGTTTTTTAGCATCTAGGGTAGCGAAAGGATGCGGGAGCAACACCACAGGCCATTGACGACGAATAAGGGTATCTATAAAAACAGTTGCATCTTGGTTAGGGGTGCTTTTGCCGTAAAAAAGCACCAAAGGGGGTTTGGCAATGCCACCTTCTTCTACATCGTTGAGAATATAGTCGAGTTGAGAGGTCGTTTTTGGAAAAAAGTACGTGCCTTGCCCCACGACACTTTGTGTTAAGGCATAATCCAAGGTTTTTTGAGGATGCACGGGGGCTTCTTCCACAATCGAAACACTATTGGATGCCTGACTTAAATCAAATAACACAAAGCTATTGGGGACTAACGCCAACGCCTTTTGTGGGAGAAAACACACCAGCACAAGCAATAAGCCCATTAGCAAGAGGCGTTTTACTGAACTAGGAAACTGAATTTTAAACATTAGAAGATGAAACGCTCTCTCAACAGGTGACTTGTTTAATGTATTAGACATAAGTGTATCAAAAATACAAGAAACTGTCTGTGGGAATAAGCCAATATCGTTCTTTTCTAGCACAAAAAGACAATCCTATTGTTTTTATACACATAGGTATAGAACAATCAACCACATAGAGGCAAAAAAAATGAGTTTTTTAGGAATGACGACGGGTGGTGTAGGGCATAAACTAGCAGCGGGAACCTTAGAACTATTTGCCGCATTGTCTGGTGTTGGTGATGACATATAGCTGAATTGATAATTTTCTGTACAGTGTCTATACGTTGTCGCTACGATTATTTTGTTCTGTTATGTAGGTCTGTCTACACGCCCTCACAAAATAATCTAGGCTCCTAGTCTAGCCTACTGTACAGAAAACTCTAATT
>JAJTHC010000003.1 GCA_021299615.1 Vampirovibrionales bacterium | reverse complement strand
TGGAGCTGGCGTCGCAACTGCTGGAGCTGGCGTCGCAACTGCTGGAGCTGGCGTCGCAACTGCTGGAGCTGGCGTCGCAACTGCTACTGTCGGTAGTTCTGTTACTATTGTTGGTACTTCTGTTGAAGATGGTGTTGCAACAGCCTCCTTTGTTGCTGCTGCTTCGATCTTTTCCATTTGCGTTTCTTCGTCTTTTATGGCTCTTTGCACATCTTCTTCTTGCAATTTTAAGGCATAAGGCAAGTCATAGCGTGCAATTTCCATATAACCTTTTTTCTTCATATTCACAGACGCATAAGGCGTATTCCCAAACTGTTCATCTCTACCCGTTTTTTTCGAACGCTCACCCTTAATCTCTGCTTGGGTACTTTCATTTAAACCCGCATCCTTAAATAGACCGTCATCTACACTGGAAAAAATCTCTTCATTAGAAACAATATCACCCTTAATGATACGATTTACCATGCTCATGGGTGTGGAAAGTGAGTTACGAGTAGCAGTAGTGGTTGTGTTTTTAACTGTATTGCTAGGTTCTTCCGCTTCGATTTCACTTTCACTTTCGGTTCCTGTTTTAAATTGTTTGGCAATTTCACCCAATGTCATTGTATTATTGTTTGACAAAGGAGCATATGAAGCAGCTTGAAAACTATTAATGCCTGAAGCATTAGGACTAAAATTGACCAACGGAGCAGAACCCATGGGATTTAAACCTGTTGTAGAAGGTGTTTCATTCCAATAACCATTGACATTATTGGTATTCATCGTCGATGTTGAATTTAAAATCCCCTGCCAATCTGTCAATGCAGACGTCCCCGAAATAGGTATCATAACTTAGTTCTTCCTGTCTATTAAATAATAATTTCTCTGAATGTTCCCAATACAAATATAGAGTTTATAATAAGAAAAATGTGTCTTCCTGAAGTTCGTGTCGGCAGAGCCTGATAAAACTTAAGTGATTTCAAACAATTTGTTACAAAATGTTACAGAAAGTTCCTCCCATGCCTATATGGATACATTCGATACATCGCAGTTTCCTAGGCAAGTACAAAGGCTCCTTAAGCCCCTTGAGAGTAGACGACTTAGTCGTGCATCTTTTAAGTCATCAGGCACGTTTTTGTCCTGAAGGCGTTTACTTAGGCTGTGCCAATCAAGCAGGTGAAGATGCTCGCAATATCGCACGTTTGGCGGTTTTGCTTTCAAACCTGCCTGATTCCACCCCTGCCGTTACCGTCAATAGCCTTTGCGGAAGCGGTACCCATGCCTTAGAATATGCGTGGTTACAGCTTAAAGCCCAACGTTTTGAAACCCTGTGGGCTGGCGGAGTGGAACACATGACTCGTTCTCCATTCGTGTGCTTGCCTCCACATATAGAGAAAGATGCCATTTGGCAAGACAGCACTTTTGGTTGGCGATTCAAACACCCTGATTTCCAAGAAAGCATTGCAGGACGTTCAATGTTGCATCATGCAGATATGTTAGGGCAAGATTTGCCCCGTGAAAGGCTTGATGCCGTTGCCTTACAATCGCATCAGCGAGCGGGTGTTCATCAGCGTTTTTTTCGTCGTGAAAGTATCGCTCTTTACGACAATAAAGGAGCATTACTTTTAGATGCCGATGAATGTGTGCGTCCTGATTTGAATACCGAAATGCTCGAGCGTTTAAAGCCTGTTAGGCAAGGGGGCATCCACACGCCTGCTCATTTGGCTCCTTATGCGGATGGAGCTTGTGGGGCAGTACTTTCTTTAAAGTTCGCTGGATTCAGTGAAGACCTTTACGAAGGGAATGTGGCAATTGAGTTGGTGGATATTCTACATATTGCTACAGCCCCTGATGCTATGCCTTTAGCAGGTTTGGAGGCTTTGAATGCGATGATGAAAAAGCATGACTTAGCCTTAAAAGATGTAGCTTGTTTTGAGTTACATGAAGCTTTTGCTTCTGCCTATTTATTACAATGTGATGCCTTGGGCTTGGATGCCCTTCAAGAAGAACGCATCAACCGTTGTGGGGGGGGGCTTGCGTTAGGTTCACCTATGGGGGCAACCGCTTTACGTAGTGTGTGTACACTGGCTCATCGCTTACGAGAAGAGGGCGATGCGAGATGCCCTTACGGCTTGGCAACGATTAGTATTGGCATGGGTTTAGGGGCTAGTGTCTTACTTAAGCGACATGTATAGAAAACTCTAAACACGAGGAATAATCACATCAAAGCGTGTACCGACGTTCACACTACTATGCACATCGATTCGCCCCCGATGCTTTTCCACAATACGGAAGCACAACGCCAGCCCCAAGCCCGTTCCCACGCCACGACTCTTGGTCGTAAAGCCTGGATCAAACAATTTACTGAGGTTTTCTTCAGGAATACCCTTGCCATTGTCCACCACAGAAACTTGCAAGCAATCGCCTAAGGCGACATCCTTTACCAACTGCGTTTCAATTCGCAAAAGGGCATTTTCTCGCCCTTCAAGGGCATGCGAGGCATTGACCATTAGGTTCATAAACACTTGATTCAACAAACCAGGAAAGCATTTTAAGAAGGCATTTTCACGATCGTAGGCTCGTTCAATCACCAAATGCTCCTGCAAAGAATGCTTCATTAGCAACAGAGTGCTTTCTAGCCCTTCATGGATGTCCACCGTCTTTAGCTCGCTTTCATCCAAGCGGGCAAAATTACGGAGATTCACCACGGTATCTTTAATGCGTTCGCCTGCTAGACGGTTCAAACTTAAAATATCGCTCGCCATTTTAAGATACTTGGCAACAGGCAAAGTTTCGGTGTCGAACTTGTCTAAAACCTTTTCAAGAGTCTGCGTATTCGCCATAATCGTACCTAAGGGCGTATTGACTTCGTGAGCAATGCCTGCGACAAATTGACCCAACATCGCCATTTTTTCAGATTGCACCAAGTGCATTTGCGTTTGTTGCAATTCATCAAGCGTGTGGGTGAGGGCATCTTTTTGGGCGTTAATTTTGCTAAACAATTGAGCTTGCGTCATCGCCAAGCCCAGCTGCTCACTTAAAGCAGACAGCATTTCCTTGTCTTCCGTCAACCACACCCTGACCTTATTACACTGATGCAAGCTTATCGAACCGACCCATTCCTTATTGGTGACAATCGGCACAACGGCAAGCGACTGCAACTGATTTTCATCATAAAAGGCTTTGCTTGCCATCCAGCCTTCGTGGAAGGGTTTGCCGTCTTGAAAGAAGAAAAAGGGCTTGAGCTGATTCTGTAAGACCTCTTCAGGGGTGGTTTGACGGGTTAAAACCTGCCATTCAAACCCATAAGGATGCGTATAGTGAGGATTGGGTCGATACGCCCCTGTGCCTGCAAGGGTGTAGATATAAGGCGTGCTTTCGGGAATCTTGGCTTGAGAGACATCCAGTGCTTGATTGAGGGGAATCGGTTCATTAAAGGCGTGAATCGTACAACGACTCACCCCCAAGACCTGCCCCACTTCGTTGGCGGCGGTTTTTAAAATCTGCGTTAACTCTAAGCTTTGGCGGATTTTCACACTCAAGTGATTCATCAAAAATTGGCGACCCATTAAAATCTGCATGTCGCTATACAAACGAGCTTGTTCAAGGGCAAGGGCAAGTAAAGGCAAGCCCACTTCAAGCAAATGTTGCTCTTCTTTAGTAAAGGCTTCAAAGCGTTCTTGGCGGTTCATCACCAAAATACCCACAGGCTGACGCTTCGTGAACACAGGGTAGACCAAGGCGTGGCATCGATAGTTGGGCAGTAAAATGCTCGCAGGATTTTCTTCAGGCTTGAGGAAAAACGGCGTATTGCGATAGCTCAACAAGGGTTCAAGCAAGGGATCCGTGCCTGTATAGCGATGATGCTCGCTTTGCGTGTCCGCAAAGCCGTCGCTGTCGATGTGAATGACTCTGCCGATGCCTTGTAAGTTCGGGGCAAGAATGGCGAGGGTTAAGCCGTCAAACTGAAAGAAGTCTCGTAAGACCAGTCCAATGGCATCGAAAATGTCGTCTTGCAGAACGCTGGTATTCACCGCCAAGCTCAAACGTTGTAACAACGCCAGGTTGCGAGTCGTTTCGGTTTCAGAAATGAGGGAAGGTGATAAGTCCGACATAGCAACTTTCTACAAAATTAGAGATACCTATTTAGTATTATGGCGGAAAGCCTTATTTTTATCAAGGGTTCTACTGCATTAAGACGGCTTTTCAAGACCATTTTTAAGATGTTTGTATTATACTTAAAAGGCAGTCCTATAGTGTTAGAAGGATGTCTCATGTTTGCTACTAGTCCAACAACTCCCATACGTATTGCCGTTGTGGGTGCAGGCTATTGGGGCAAGAACCTCATTCGCAATTTTGACGCCCTTGGGCATTTGCACACCATTTGCGATGCTCGCCCAGATGCACTGGCTCATTTCCAAACCGAATACCCCCACATCACAGGTGAACTTTCCTTTGAAGCGGTACTCGCTAACCCTGACATTGATGCCGTCGTCCTAGCGACGCCTTCTTTAACGCACTACCCCTTGGGTAAGCAAGTCCTTGAAGCAGGCAAGCATCTTTATGTGGAAAAACCCCTTGCCACCACGCTTGCAGATGCTCAAGACCTGGTGCAAGTGGCACAATCTCATCAAAAAACGCTGATGGTCGGACATTTGCTCATGTATCACCCCGCCATTAACCGTGTGAAGCAGGTCATCGATTCAGGCGTTTTAGGCGATTTACGCTACATTCAAAGCGACCGATTAAACTACAATCACGGACGCAACGACCGCAACGTGTTTTGGGATCTCGCCCCCCATGATCTTTCCGTATTGATTTATTTGATGAATGGGCAGACCCCTCAAGTCAAAGCCGTTACCGCACAAAACGGCTCTGCAGTGGACGATAAAATCGATCTCGTGCAAGCATCGTTCCAGTTTCCAAACGGCGTCATCGCTCATTTGCAAACGAGTTGGATGTACCCGAAAAAACAAGTGCAATTGCTGGTGGTGGGAACAAAAGCGTCTTTAATTTTAGATGACACCTTACCTTTAGCGAATCGCTTGGTGCAGGTGCATTTTGATGAGCAGGGGAATCGACATGAAAAAATGGTAGAATACTTAGCATTAGAACCATTACGCTTAGAATGCCAGCATTTTGTCAATGCCCTTTTAGGCGGTTGGCAACCGCAATCGGATGACCAGAATGGGTTGGCGGTGGTGGAAGTCTTAGAGAACGTCCAACAACTTTTATAGCCAAGTTTAGAGTTTTCTGTACAGTAGGCCTATTCTAGGAGCCTAGACTCGCAGATGTGTGAGGTGTACAAAGACGACCATAAGCACATCGAGAATCGTAGCGACAACGAAGAGACAACGTATGGTTATTTATTTAAAGCGATCCACATACGCCAAGACGCCCCCTATAAAGCGTTCGATGAAAGGTTGGTAATACGCAGGTCGATGCCTTTTCGCAGGTTCTTCACACTGATACATCATCAACAAATCGGGAGGCAATTCCTGCCCTTGCTGTAAATACCGCCCTGCTTGCTTCAACATTTCAAACTGAATATCCGCATAAAAGACATCCGTTTTATGAGGCCCCTTGCCTTCAAGCCCCATGTCACATTCAAAATGCCATAGCATTTGATAGCCTACGTTTAAAGAGGCATCATGTCGATTTTGAGTTAAAACAGGCCAGTAGCTTAGACTAAAGTTAATGAGACGTTCATCGTCCAAACACGCCAAGATCAAGTCCCCCCCACGACGGCGTGCTTCCACGATGGTGTCAAAAGAAACGTCGACACAGTTACGCACCTTGTGGTTTAAGGGATTCAGGCCCGTGTGCCAGCGTCCCGAAGGAGATCTAGCAGGTGTTTTGGGTGTGCTTGTCGTCATGTTTAAAGCCATTTCGTTTCGTTATAGAAAGTTCTGTAAAAGTAGTTTTACCCCCTCTCCCTTTGGGAGAGGGTTGGGGTGAGGGTTTTAGGATGCCCAGCTATAGCTGGTGTTTCCCTCATCCTAGCCTTCTCCCAAAGGGAGAAGGAACAAGGCAAAATAGACTTTCGAAGCACCTTTTATACTATAATAGTGCTTAATTGGGATTGTCCTCTCCCTTTTCGATCCGCCACTAGAGGTTTGGGGTTGTTGTTGTTTCTCAATTCGTCCCTCAATAAAGGGGCTTTCTTTTTTCTCTCTCTCAAAGCAGTACATTTAATATATAATACTAGGGTGCGATTAAAAAACCCTTAAATGAAGGAACTTAAATGTTCGACTCGTTAAAATCACGTCCGCCTTGCAAAGTATGGATGCCTCGAACCCATGTGACAAAAGGGGATTCATCCCTTTCCCAAGCCCTTCAAAAAGAAGGGATAATCGTACGAGAACACGCTTTACAACGCATCCAATATCTCGGTCATTTGGAGCTTGCTCCTGATTTTTCAGCATCGTGGTGGGTGTTTAGCTCGGCGATTGCGGTTTTAGTGTGGGCGGATTACTTAAACGCTACTCAAGAAACGCATCGTGCCAACACGGTTCAAATCGCCTGTGTGGGGGATGCCACCGCCAAGGCTATTGAAACCCACTTTAACCGCCCCGCCGATTTTGTACCGAAAGATGCTCAAGATGCCGCCTATCTTGCCCACGCTTTTAATGAGCATCAGCCGAAACCCACGTCCTGTTTATGGGTTTGTAGTGCTTTGGGGGATGATACCCTGCTTCATGGTTTGAAAACAGGGGGGCATCATGTGCAACGTGTATCTCTTTATAAGCCCATTCCTTTGGAAGCCCAGGCCTTAGTAGAATTGTTTGAAGACGCCGTCGCCTTTTCGCCTGATGTCGTGCTTCTCACGAGTCCTAGTAATGTAAATGTTTTAGCGAGTATGGGAGCCTTTGAACGGGTGCATCCGCAAAAATGGATCTGTTTAGGGCAGCGTAGTTTTGAAGCGGTGCTTGCCTTAGGAACAGAGGTTTCTATAGAAACTCTTGAGCATCCCACAGCAGAAGCAATTTTAAACGCTTGTACAAGCATCTGTTGAAGCCTCCTGTATTCTTAGGAAATAAAAGACTTAGGTGAGAAAAATTGTTGATGTTAGACTAAACTAGAGTCTATCTAAAACTATACTAAATAGACCCCCTTGTTGAGAGAGCAAAACAAATGACGTGGTTAGACAGACTTAAAAACATATGGGCAAGCATCACCCACGCCCACGACCATGTGGATCGCTTTGAGCAAGCAGGATCTTCGGGTTCGCCTGCTCTCGCCTTTATGAAGCTGGCGGTTCAACAAGCCGAAGCAGGGGATTTAGACGTCGCCTTGCAAAACTTTCAACAAGCCATTGTGATTGAACCTGAACGTGCGGATATTTACGCCAATCTAGGCATCGTGCTTGCCAAAGCAGGACGACTAGAAGAAGCCCAAAAACGTTTTGCCCATGCCACTGAACTAGAACCTGAACGGGCGATTTACTATGTTTTATGGGGGGCGTGTTTGGTTGATCTAGGTGAACTCGAAAACGCTCGTGTGCAATACGAAACCGCCATTGCCCTGAAGCCCCGACACACAGAACCGTGGATGAATTGGGCATTAGCCTTGAGCCGAGCAGGTCATACCCAAGACGCCTTGCTTAAGCTGAAACGGGTTTTGCAACTTAGCCCGACAAATCCGCAAGCCTTTTACTTATGGGGCGCCATCCTCGCTGAAGAAAAGCAGTATGAAGATGCCCTCAATAAGTTGAGTACCTGCCTAAAATACGAAGCCCACCACCCCGATGCCTTGTTTCTTTCGGCGGTCTTGCAACAGAAATTGGGGCATCCTGAAGCAGGGATTGCCCTGCTTGAAACCTTGCAAACCTTGATCCCTGACAAACCCGAAGCCCTCCATGTGCGTGGGGAATGCCACTTAAGCTTGAATCAATTGTCCCAAGCTCAAGCGTATATTGAAGAAGCCCTGTTTTTACTCCCTGACTCGCCTGATATTTTGTTGAGTCACGCCCGTTTGTTGGATGTTCAAGGGCATACGCACCAAGCCTTACACCTATTGGAAGATTTAGACGCTCAAGGGCAAGCCCCCAAAGGGCTATTTCAAGTGTGGTCAAACCTTTTATTACGCATCGGCGATTTCCCTGAGGCCTTAAAAATTTTAAACAAGCAAGACGCTCCCACACTCGATAATGAAGAAGCGTTACCTTATTTTAAAACACGTTTGACAGTATTAAGCCGATTAGGCGACACGATCGCCCTAAAAAATACGCTAGCTGAAGCCAAAGCCTGCTTCCCTCAAGAAAGCGGTTTTCATTTTACGGCAGGGAGCCTTTTTACAAAAGAAGGGCGATATTCTGAAGCCTTGCAAGCCTTTCGTCGTGTCGGTGAAGCAAACTCGGCAGTGAAAGAAGCCCCCCTCAACGTGGGGTTAATGTTACTGCAATGCCATGATTTGGAAGATGCTTTGCGTCACTTGAGGGTCTTGTATCGACAAAACCCCACCGATCCACTTACGGTAACGTTTTTCGCCCTTTCTCAATTGGCAAATGGACATGAGCAAGAAGCACTTCTAAAGCTAGAAGCCATTTGCACCGCTGTGGAACATCCTCCGCTGGACGCATTTTCGGCATGGGTCTATGCCACGGCTTTAAGCAAGCCTGAAGATCTCGGGGATTTATTAGAGCGTTACTTTCCTTTAGAAGGAGATTTATCTTACGCCTTGCATTGGAAGTTTGCAGAAGCCGTAGCCTATTATGTGTTACATCAAGGTGAGCCAAAAGGTTCTATAGGCACTTTGCATGAAGCGAGTCTGTTGTGGGAAGACTTGCAAGGCAAGGTCGTGGAGCTAAAGGGGCATCCGCTAGAGGCGTGGAAAGACGTGACGCCTTGGCATTTGTGGAAGCTTGATCTATAGTATCCTGTTTCATCTATCGAATATTATAGGTGATGTTTGTATCCTCTCAAAGAAACGCCCCTTTTGCAAGATTATGTTCTGTTCCCATCATTTTCTTGACGCTTGGAAGGATCTTCTACTTTTTGCGGAGATCTTTCATCTAGCTTGATTTTGGTCTCTATTTTTTCGGTAACTACAGTGCTGTCTACGTCAAAGGATTTTGCTAGCCCTGCTTTCGCAAACTTACTTAAGGACTCATCTTCTATTTTTCCTAAACCAAAGGGTAAGAGTGTCGCTTTTGCGGGATCCCAATTGTATCTATCTTTGATTTTATAATCTACTTTGCCTTTGACTGAAACTAGATTGCTTTCTACTTTAGTGGCTATTCCTGTGAATAATCCTTTTAAAGTATAACTACCTAAACCGAACCAAGATTCAATGTTCGGATGGTCACTAACTACCCATGATTCCCATTGATCCTTGATATTGAAGACTTTTTTATTTGGATCCTTTTTAAAAGCGTCTTTTATTTTTTTTCGAGTACTGGCATATTCTTTAGTATTATTTCTATTAGTAAATCCAGCTCCTTGAATCGTTTCACGAAGGTCCAATTCGTTATTATCTAAATTTAAATATCCGCCAATTCTTTTTTTACCATTTTGTAGGGCAGCACTTTTCCAAAGAGGAGATTTTTTCAAGTCAATAGTTTTTTTACCATTATTTTTATCATAAAAATAATAACGTAACATTTCCGTTGCAAAAGGAGCCTTCTTCGATGCCTCTTCCAATAGGGAAGGTAATTCTTTTTCTTTTAGTGCTTTCATTTTGGCGACATCCTGTTTTTTGGAAGGATCCAATTGAGATACTTGATCTTGTAAGTTCTGTATTCTCTTAATAAGTTTTAAGTCTTTGAAGTCCATATTTTATATTCCTGAAATTAAAGTGTTAGTCAATTTAAAAACTCTAAATTCAGCTATACTTGAATCCGCCAAAAATTAAACAGCGGTTTTGTCCCCCCTCCTAATTTTAGGAGGGGGTTAGGGGGCGGTTAAATTCACAAACGGAGTCTAGGGTTTAACCTCACCCTCGAACGTCTGGCGACGTTCTCTTCCCTCTC
>JAJTHC010000041.1 GCA_021299615.1 Vampirovibrionales bacterium | reverse complement strand
TTAAATAATTTCCCCTACAGTGTCTATACTTTGTCGCTACGATTATTTTGTTCAGTCATGTAGGTCTATCTACACTTCTTCACAAAATAATCTAGGCTCCTCGTCTAGCCTAAGTACGGAAAACTCTTTAAAACACTATAACCAAACAAGATAAGCGTAGCGACAAAGTATAGACAAGTACAGGAAATTATAAACTTGGCTATAAACACTTAACGGACGCTAAACGACTCCTTACCTGCCTTCAGAAGTGGGAAGAGGAAGAACTCGTACAGGCGACGCTTGCCAACTTTAACTTCCGCCCGCACCGCCATACCCGGCTTTAGACGAACCATGCGATCAAGTACCTTCAGTTCAGGTTTGTCGATGCTAATATACGCCGTAAAAGGGGCTGATTTCGGTGCGTCCGTTTGGGTGAGCATTGGATTTTCGCCCGCCCCACGAGGAGGCAACACATTGTTCTGACTCAAATGACGCAAGGTACCGTTCAACATGCCGTATTTTTGAAAATCATAGGCATCCACCTTAATACGGCAGGGCTGACCGACTTTCAATAAGCCAATATCCTTATTCTGCAAGCTCACCTTGACTTCCAACGGTTGATTCGTATCCACAATCTGTACCATGACTTCAGAAGGTGTCACCACGGCACCTTCGGTATGCACATTTAAATGCGTCACCGTACCTGTAATAGGGGCTTTTAAAAACTGTTTTTCATTGCGATACGAAGACTGTTCCTTAGACGCTGTAAGCTCCATGTGGCGACGTTTGGCTTCCACCCATTGATGATGCACCTGATTTTGGAACTCATGTTCTACATCGCTTAAGCTGGCTTGGAGCTTCTTTTCCTGAAAAAGAAGCTCCTGTGCTTCCGAACGAACTTCCGCCTGTTGGCTTTGATAATATGATTGCTGTTGCTTAAGCTGGGTAATATCTTTTTTAGGTACCAAGTCTTCTACAGGTAAAAGTCGCTTGAGTTCTGTATTGACATAAGTCAATTGCTTTTGGGCTTCTTCTTGACGCACTTGATTCGTTTTTATTTTTTGAGAAAGTTCCGCTAATTGAGACTTCAAACCCGTTCGCTTCGCTTCTTGAGAGGCTTGCATTTGTTCAAAAAGGGCTTCTTCTTGAGCTAATAATTCGGGGGAACATTCCGCATTTCCTTCACAACTGGGGTTAAACGCCGTGTGATGCATCAATGCGTTGAGTCGCTGTAATTCCAATGATACGCTTGAATCTTGAGCTTCCACGGATTCTAACGACGATTCCGTGAGATCAGGTTCCATTTCAAACAAAACATCCCCTTGCTTAACCAAGGCACCCACTTTAGTATAAATATGCTTAACCACACCTATTTCTAAAGGTTGTAAGACTTGTACATTCCCAACAGGCAAAACTTCCCCTGTTGAAGAAATCACCACATCAACTTCGGCGACATACATAATAATTGAAACGGTTAAAATTAAGCCACACAAGACCCAAAATACAATGCGTCCAAATGGCGAAGTGGGTTGACGTTCCAACATCATCGAAGTCGGATGAAACTCATGAAGATTGGCGTCTTCATTATTGATACCTAAAAGTCTACGAATACTTTCAATCACATTCATTAGGATGCCCCCCTTCGATCGCTTCAGGAAGCATAATTGTACCCAATTCAACTTGTTGTTCTTGTACCATGTGGTAGTAAAGACTCTGTGGGTTTTGTAACAAGTCGTTCGGATGCCCCGTTTCAACAACTTTTCCCTTATCTAAAACCACAATCAAGTCGCATTCAGACAACGTAGACAAGCGGTGTGCCACCATTAAAACGGTACGTCCCTGTTTTATTTGACGCAAGTTGCGACGAACCACGGCTTCACTTTCAGAATCCAACGCCGAAGTCGCTTCATCAAAGACCAGCACTGGCGGATTGGTCATCAAAGCACGAGCAATCGCCAAACGCTGACGTTGCCCCCCTGAAAGGTTTGCCCCACGCTCTTCAATCGGTGTGTAGTAACCTTCTGGGAACTCGCTGATGAAATCATGGCATCCTGCCAGTTTCGCCACGGTAACGACTTCTTCCATAGTCGCCGAAGGGCGAGTCATGGTAAGGTTTTCAAAAATACTACCAGTAAATAAAACACTTTCTTGCAAGACGACGCCAATTTGTGAACGCAACCATTGCGGATGCAACTGACGAATATCCACATGATCCAAGCTAATCAATCCATTTTCAAGGTTGTACAATCGTTGTAAAAGTTTCGTAAGCGTACTTTTACCTGAACCACTGGCTCCTACAATGCCGACACAAGAACCTGCTGGAATCTTCAAAGAAAGCTGGTTTAAGGCAGGCGCATGTTCAGGGTTGTAGCGGAAGGTAATTTCTTGAAAATCAATGTCGCCCCTAATTTGTTTGAGCGTTTGCGGTTGTTCCACTTCAGGCACTTCAAGGGGCAAGTTCAAAATATCGCCCAGTCGATCCACCCCAATAATCGCTTGTTGCAATTCGTGCCAAGTCCCCACCAAGCGTAAGACAGGTGCCATCAATTGAGCCGACAACATATTAAAGGCAATCAACTGCCCGAGTGTCAGCTTTTGCTTCAAGACCAAGCCCACGCCTAAAAAGAGGATCGTCATCGTCAAACATCGTTGAAAGAGCGTTGCCACAAGTGAAGTCACACTTTGCAATTTAGAAAAGTCAAAACCACTCTGCACATACTGCCCCAAAATATCTTCCCAGCGACGCTGTAAGCGACTTTCCAAGGCAAGAGCTTTAACGGTTTGCATACTAGAAAGCGTTTCAACCAAGAAAGACTGCTGTTGAGCCGCCATTTGGAACTTGTGATCTAGCTTTTCTTTAAAGAGCGGTGTGACCAATGCGAAAAAGATACCCAATAACAAGATAATCCCCAGCACCGTCAAAGTTAACGACACCGAATAGAAAAACATCACGATCAAGAAAATACCGCTAAAGCTGGTATCCAATAAAATGGAAATCGCTTTTTGCGTAATGAAGGTTCGAACGGTTTCTAGTTCTCGAACTTTAGCGACGATGTTTCCGACTTTTTGACGTTCAAAGAAGGCAAAGCTCAAGTGCAATAGGTGATCCAACAAATTAGAGCCTAGGCGAACATCTAGCTTAGCAGCGGTATGATTAAATAAGTATTGACGCAAATAGCCAAAAATGGCTTCAAACACGGCAATGCTAAGAAACGCCACCGTCACCACATACAGTGTATTCATGGCTTGGTGAGCAACCACCTTGTCCATAATCACCTGAGTCAAAAGTGGTGTAACGATTCCGAAGGTTTGAATAATCGCTGAAGCAATAAGGACTTCACCCATCACCGCCTTGTACTGCATGGCTTGGCGAACAAACCACATTAAGCCAAAACGGGTTTTCGCTCCAAAAATGCCTTTAGGTCGTAAGAGTAAAAGCTTGTACGAATCCTTTAAGCTATTCAAATCAAGGCTAGCGACTTTACCTGTTACGGTATCAAAAACCAAGCATTTTAAGGCATCGGGAAATTTGGGATCTTGCGGTTCAAGCTTGAGTAAAACCAAGACGGAACGATTCATCGTATTGATTAGAACACAGGGGAAAGGTATTTTTTTCCATTTTTCGGTTGATTCGGGCAAGCGTCGCTTAATCGTTGCCTTGAAATCGCAACGAGACAGAAAGCGAAGTAAAGATCCGTCTTCTTCAAGCTCACGAGGCACTAGTTGCAAACGTTGTAAGGCGATTTCAGGTTGAAAACGCATCTGTTCCATGCGAGCAATAATACCCACCGCCATAATCAACGGATGAGAGACTGGCATGTTTTCGACTTTTTTTTCTTCTGCGTTCACCTTAAAGTACCTTTCTATTAAGTTTGAATGGTGTTCGATGCTTTACGGGGGTTTCTGTAGGGGTAACAGGTACTAAACTAGACGCCAAAAGTAACTTTTTTTCTTGGATCTGCCACTGTTCAGACTGCAATTTCACACGATCCAACGCCTGTTCATTACGACGAATGGCAACATCCAAACTTTCCAAGGGGGTTAAAATGCCTTGCTTCTTCAAGCGATCCGCAGCAGTTTGAAGCTTTTCCAACATCGCTTCTGTGGCACGAAGCTGTTTTTCTTTAGTTGCACTTAAGCGTTCGGCTTCTTTAAGTTGCCAATTGGTTTCTTGGGTTTCCCATAGGCTGGCTTCTTTTTCAATCATAAGTCGTTCTTTTTCAAGCAAGGCTTTTTTTTCATTAAACTTCAGAGAAAACCCTTGGGTCAGTGGCATTTGAAGCGACCAACCAATACGAGCATTTCGCCACATGATGTTCGAAAGACTTTCGGGTAAGCTACTGGGATCTGTACCAAAGGCAACGACCGTCCCATAAACAGAAAGGTTTGGCGTCCAACGTTGACGCTTAATTCCAATAATTTCTTGTTCTTTTTGACGAATACGATGTTCAAGTTCTTTCACATGGGCAGACTGTTCGAATGAAATAGGGGGCTTCACAGTAGTTGCGTCTTCCTCAGCCTGATTCTGAAAAGGGAGGGAAGAAATACTTAAATCAGGGTAGGGTTCAAGGATTTTAATTTGAGTTTGAATTTGCAACTTTTGAAAACCATCTACAATGGAAAAGGCTAAGGTATCTAGATCTTGCTGTAGCGTTAAGACTGTCATTTCGGCTTCATAAAGGGGGAGCTTGCCTAGCTTGCCTGCCTCATACAAACGCTTATAATGTGCCAGCTTTTCTTTTTGCAAGTGTAATTGTTCGTTTTGCAAACCTTGTTTTTGTTGCCATTCCCACAACTGTCCATATAAAGGTAAGACTCTAAGTAAAAGGCGATACTGCTTATTCACGGCATCATAGCGTTCGGCTTCCATCACCGCTTTATTTTCTTCGACTTTAGCTTTTCGCTTACCGAAGTCTAAAACCGTCCATTGCCCATTTATACCAGCCGAATGTTGAATAGCATCTTTGTTCAAAATAAAGGTATTTCCACCAATATTCGGAGCATTCGTCGCATTCAGCGGTTTATTCGTCAATGTTTCAAGACGTTCGCTATTGACTTGTAGGCTTAAGGACGGGAGATATTGAGTTTTTGCATCTTTTACAGCTTCTTGAGCGATGTCGACATCCAAGCGTTCTTGCCTTAAGGCAAAGGCGTTGGACTGAATTTGAGATTGAAAGTCCTTCCAGCTTAGGGTTTCAGCAGAACCAAGGGTGGGGAAGGTAAAGCAAACACTTAGGAGAACCATAAGAGTGCCATAAAAGTGTGACGCCTTCATATAATTATAATGTAGGTAAGGAAACAAAGGATTTTCTCCTAAATTTGTACAGATATGATAAGTAAACAACAAAAAAAGTAGGCGAGCAAGTTGTTCTTAATGGCTGGAAAGGATTCTTAACATAAAGGAAACTTCTTTATTAGAAAGCCCATCTATCTTAAGAAAACAGTCAAACAGGTACTGCTACATTTGAATGACTACACAATTTATTAAGGTTTACAGTATTGCCAAGTT
>JAJTHC010000278.1 GCA_021299615.1 Vampirovibrionales bacterium | reverse complement strand
CGAGACTACCCTGCATCCCAAGAACCCTTGCTACGGCTGGATACTACCCTTCTCACCGATGCAGGAGCGAGCCTGTTCCCTGGCTTTTACTTGGTGCATAGCCACGGCTTGCAAACTACTCAAGACGGCTCTGTGACAAGCCTTCCCACGCATTTAAGCTTGAGCTATAAAGGCACGATTTGCCTCACGCTTCCGCTGGAAAGCGTGAAAATCCAGCAAAAATCGCCGATCGAACAGCTCTCTTCGGTGCCTG
Source organism: Vampirovibrionales bacterium (assembly GCA_021299615.1). Lineage (GTDB taxonomy): Bacteria > Cyanobacteriota > Vampirovibrionia > Vampirovibrionales > JAJTHC01 > JAJTHC01. The sequence continues at coordinate 4,109 of JAJTHC010000278.1, read as the reverse complement.
ATTCGTCGGCTCCTGATGCCTTAAAAGCCCCCTACCGTCGGGTGTGGGTTTTGGAAGACAGCCCTGACACCGTGCGTTTGATGTATCAAGTGGGGGATTTAAAGTTCATCACGCCGTCGATTTCTAAGCAGTAAAAAAGGATAATTTTCAAAATAGGCTTAATTTCTGACACACAAAACCCTCGTTTCTGACACACAAAACCCTCGTTTCCGACACACGAAACCCTCGTTTTTGACACACGAAACCCTCGTTTCCGACACACGAAACTCTCATTTCTGACACACGAAACCCTCGTTTCCGACACACGAAACTCTCATTTCTGACACACGAAAGTCGACTTTGTCATTGCGAGCGTAGCGTGGCAATCTGTAAAGACGTCGTAGGTGGGGGAACAATGTTACTTTGTTGCAACGCAATGACCGTGTGCTTTATATACCGTTTTCAAGGAACTACTCTTTTTCAGTATGACAGGTTTTTGAGCTAGCCCCTAGTGCCTAAAACACACGATTTTATAGGCATTTAAACGGTATTGTGTTTTTTATATTTTTCAAGCCACTTTACTGTGCTGGGATTGAGACGTCACGCTAGGGCGTTTGACTTTTTTCTGAAGAGAAAGCCCGATCGCAAAAATCAATCCCACTATAGCCGTGACGATTGAAGCCAATAAGCCTGCATCGTAACTTAAATGTTGCCCAAAATATCCCATTGCCATCATGCCTATCCCTTGTCCAGAATCTGCCAGCATGGTGTAAGTCGCCATAGCCGAACCTCGTTCACTAACTTGGGTACGATCCGCCACCATCGCAACGATAGAAGGTTGAACAACCCCAGCTCCCAATCCATATAAAACGGCGGAAATCAATAAAGGAACCGTTCCAAAAGAGTAATAAATCCCAATTAAACTGACTACCACTAACGCCATTCCGGGAATAATGGTATACAATCGTCCAAATTTGTCGCTAGATTCCCCCCCTAAGAAGCGACTGGCAATTAGTGAAAAAGCGTAAAAGATGTGAAAGCTTTCCACATGCTGAATACCTTTACTTGCCACAATTAAGGGAATAAACGGAATCAATGCCCCAAAAACAAAGCTATTTGTGGCAATGAGTAATCCAGGGGTTACCCCTTTTACGTTGAATAACCGCCCTTTAATCGCAAAAGGCTTGGATGCCGTAACGGTGCTTTCAAACGCCTGTTCTTCTTGCAATCGATGCGTTTGTAAAGGCCCCATTCGCAGTATCACAAATAAAGATGCCAACAATATGGCTAAAGACAAAAGCATCGCTTCAATACACCAGCCTTTATCTGCCATGATCCAACCAATCGCAGGGGCATACGCCATGGCAAACTTTATGGCATTAGAAAACATGGCAATGCCTCTCGCACGAGATTGTTCAGGCACCGTTTCTGTTAAATAACTATATGAAACACTATTAAAAAAGGAAAAACCAATACCTTGCAAAGCACGAGCCACCCACAGCATCCACAATGTATTAGGCATAAGCAACATAAGCACCGTACCTGCCCCAAAAAATGCCATGGAAATTAAAAACAATCGCCGTGGGGACCATTCATCGTAAAGTTTCCCGACCAAAGGCCTTACCAAGACTGAAGCAACCAAGAACAACGCCAAGAGCTTACCTGATTCTGTAGGCGTAACATGAATACCGTCTAAATGAATAGGTAACATTGTGGTAAACAAATGCGATGCCGAGTAGAACAAAGTGGTTGCCACACATAGCATCCAAAATACCTTAGGCAATGTTCTAAATGATTCAAAGAAGTCAGGCAATTTCACGGTAAAGTTTCGTTTCGTTTATTTATAGAAATCTATCAAAAAATCTATTCGTAACTATGGGTCAGCGAGTATGTTTTAATTTGAGAATCATTCTCAATAACTAGCATAACATTGACTTTTTATAAGGTCAAGGGGTTTAGATTAAAAATACTACATTTGTAACTATTTGTTTTAAGTCACTTAAAAATAAAAAGATGCCTCTCGCTAATTTTTTTAGTATGATAAGGTCTAAATCAAATAAGCTTGAGAAAATTCGGTTCAAGCCCTTTAGCCAGTAAAGAAAGCCCAAGATTACGTGACAAAACCCCTGCTTCAGCATGAAAGTCCTAATTTTTTAACCCTTGCCGAAGAAGCAAGCCTTCAGTGGCGAGTGGGTTGGATGTCTTTTCTCAATACATTACCCATGCGTTACAATATTGAAAGCACCATGCCAAAGTGCTTTAAGCATCATTACGATGTACCCACGGGTTTAAATACGGCACTTTTACAGGGAGACCTAGATATTTCCTTGGTTTCCACCGCCGTCTATTTGCAAAACAAAGATCAGTGGCAACTTTTGCCGTCTTTAAGCATTAGCTCTTATGGGCCTGTGCATAGCGTCTTATGGATTCGTCAAAAAAGTTTTGATCCCACTAAACATGCGGTGCAATGTCCCGATTCTTCCGCCAGTTCTGAGGCGTTACTGCGATATATTTTAACGCATCATTATGATGCTCATTCGCTACGATACGAAACGGTTTCGCATCAAAAAAGCGTCTCACAATGCTTGAAGTATGCCCATAATGCCTTGTTGATTGGAGATATTGCCCTGAAATTTTATGCCGAATGGCAGGCGGGAGATTATGAAGGGCTTGAAGTGCTGGATTTAGCCAGTGCTTGGCATAATTTGACGGGGCATCCCTTTTTATTTGGTGTATGGTGTGCCAGAAAACCCTTTTGGCAGGCTAATCAAAGATTTATTGAAGCATGGATGAATGACTTGGTGAAGCAGACTTTCGCCAATCTTGCTAGTCCGCAGGCGATGTATACAGCGTATTTTGAAAAAGCAAAGCCTCCTATGTTTAGTGAAGAGCTTTTGTCTGAATATTGGTGTAAGCACTTAGATTACTCATTTACAGCGGCACATCATAACGCATTAGCGACGATAGAAACCTGTTTTAAACGATAGAAAGTAAAACCTTTAACATCCCTTTTTGAGCCGCTACATCAAGGGCATGGATGCCTTCCGACAAAGTAAAACGATGCTGAATCAAACGTCCCACGGGAACTTCCCCACTGGCAAGGGCTTCAAGTGCGACATCAAACGGTCCACATCGAGACCCCACAATCGTGAGTTCATTCACCACAACAGGTGCCAAGTTTAAGCCTTTCGTATCCGCCACCGTGCTTTTTAGAACCAACACGCCACGAGGCTTGAGCAAGGCAATGGCTTCTTCAATACCGCCTGCCGTGCCTGTTGCTTCAACGACGACATCAGCACCAATAAGGGAGATAGTTTCGCCACTTAAAACGGTATGAATGCCTAAGCCTTCTACGCAAGCGAGCTTTTCAGGGTGGCGTCCCACCAGCGTCACGTTTTGGCTATGTAACCGCAGTGCCATGGCGATCAACAAGCCTAGTTTACCGTCACCCAATATGACGACTTTGTCACTTGCTTGAATCTGAACTTGTTCCACAATTTCAAAAGCGGCCGCGAGCGGTTCGACAAAAACCGCCTCTTCATCAGTAACAGCATCAGGTACTGCATAGAGATTGCGAAGAGGTGCCGTCACATAATGGGCAAAGGCTCCGTGATGATTGACAATGCCAATAACCGAACGATTCGGGCAGTGGTGTGGATTACCGCAGGTGTCACATGTTTTCATGTTGGTGGCTTCATCACAAGCTGCGTTAATATCGACACAGACTCGTCTACCTTGCCAGTGGGGAGCATCAGGTGCATCTTCCACAATACCAACAAACTCATGACCCAAAATGCCTTGAAAGCCCATGTAGCCTTTAATGATTTCTAAATCAGTATTGCAGACGCCTGCTATTTTGACTCGAATACGGGCTTCGTTTTTTCTGAGGGGGGGCAAGTCGATTTGAGTTAGTGCGAGTTCTTCGCCGTTCCAAAAAAGTCCTGTATTCTGTGACATAATCAAGTCCTTATCAAAGTATTTTACAGATTTTATCTAGCGGGTACTATATTCTCCTCCTATTTTAACACAAGCCAACATTGATCGTTTAAATGGTATTAGAAGGGTGGACAGATCCACTGTACAGTATTGTAACAAAAATGATAAAAACAATCGCAAGACGCACAAAAGTT
>JAJTHC010000205.1 GCA_021299615.1 Vampirovibrionales bacterium | reverse complement strand
GGCGTTTAAATCTAATGCAAAACACCGCAATAATTCCCGAAATTTACGTTCAGAAATGTGCGACTGTTTATAATACTTGTTTTTGCCTGTAGTCATAATGCTTTAGCCTATCATAAAATTAGCTAAAGTTTACCAGACCCAATCGTTATTAGATAAATTGTGGCAGAATCGTTACAATCTAAGGCGATTTTCACCCGTTATGTCAAAAAATTGTGCCTTTTCCCATGAAAACCCTACAGACAATAAGGCGTTTAAGCCACAAGTTCCTAAGTCTTCAAAAGGAAGATGAGCCACAAGGGCAACTTCCGTTTCAGGGCTGGGTGAAAAACGTAAAGTTTGATATGCCCCATGCAATTCCCGATATTGTAGATTCGCCATAAACTCTACCAAACACTCATTAGACGGCAATGCTTTGTGAACATGCACATGTTCAGGACGTATCCCCACTAAAACGGTCGCCACATTAGTTGCGTCAAAATAAGCGAGCAATGTTTGACGAAGGGGATCAGGCATCTTTAGGGCTTCTGAAAATACAGAACCTTCAAAACTTTCTAATTGAAAAGAATCCCCACGGTTAACCAGTCTTAGAATGTTCATTTGTGCCACAAAACGAGCCACAAAGACATTCGCAGGTTCTTGATACATCACCACAGGGCTGGCATATTGAGCCACTTTACCTTGATTCATCACCACGATTTTGTCCGCCAGCGTAAGCGTTTCGGTGTGATCATGGGTCACATAAAGCGTAGTCGCCCCTAGCTTTTGGTGCAAGGCTTTGAGTTCTTGACGCATTTGTTGTCGCAGTTGAGCGTCCAAGTTAGACAGGGGTTCATCCATCAAAAAGAGCTTGGGGTTACGCACGATGGCTCTGCCCAAGGCGACACGTTGGCACTGCCCTCCGCTTAACTGGCTAGGCTTACGCAACAGTAAAGATTCCAAACCCAGTAAAGTCGACGCATGCTGAACTTTTTCTTGGATCACAGCTTTGGGAACTTTTCGCATTTTTAAGCCAAACGCCATATTGTCAAACACGTTCATGTGCGGATACAACGCATAGTTCTGAAAGACCATGGCGACATCACGATCTTGCGGAGCCTTGTTGAGGATGCTTTCTTCTTCTAAGACAATCTCGCCACGAGTAGGCGTTTCAAGCCCTGCGATGCATCGCAATAAGGTGGACTTTCCGCATCCGCTAGAGCCGACCAAGACGACGAAATCCCCTGCTTCCACATCAAGGCTGATGTCTTTTAAGACAGCGGTTTCCCCAAATTGCTTGTCGATATGGCTTAAACTTAAGTACGGCATAGGGTTTCCTGTTCAATTAATCGCTTTATTCCCCTCCTAATTTAGGAGAAAAAACCTTCTCATTCACGAAGTGAATCTTCGCCTTTAGGAAGGAGAGGTTGGGAGAGGAAACCAACGGTTTTCTTTCCCAAGAGAAGCTTTAGCTTCGATAGGCTAGGGGGCGGTTAAACTCACAAACGAAGTCTAGGGTTTAACCTCACCCTCGAACGTCTAACGACGTTCTCTTCCCTCTCCTAAAATTAGGAGAGGGGACAGCACTTTCTAACTACTATCATACATGAAAAAGAAAGACTAGGCAAAGCAGATGCTTGTGTAGTATACTTAAATGTACACGTTTTCATCTTCCAAAGGACGCTTCCATGACTGTTCAACGTTCCACCGCCGAAGAACTCCCCATTGAGTCCGAGACTCGCCCGAGCCTCTTTTCGCCCGAATGGCGAAAGCTCTTGCGTGTGAGCGAACGTCAGGAAGTCGATGCCTTGATGAACAGCATCCGCCAGCAAAGTCGCCCTTTGGACAAATTGCTTGAAGCCACCCAACATTTGCCTGAAGAAAGCCGTGCGTGGGAAGAAGCCGAACATTTGTTAAATGAAGACCCTTTATTTAAAGAAGTGCCTGAGCAAGAACAGCTTTTATTAAAGCGTACCTTTATGCAGGCGCTTAAAAGTCAAGACACCGCCATTTCTGAAGATGTGCTAGCTTCGCTGGATTTAGACTTGCCAATTCCCCCTGAAACGGATGCGTACTTGGTCAAGACCAGCCATCTCATTGCCAGCAAGTTGGCGACTTTACTGAATCGTGAGCGTTTTTTGCATGATGTCTTTCAAGTGGGGGATATTCAGCTAGAAAAGCAGGTCATTGCCAAGCATTTGTTGCTGGTTTTGGAAGAAAATAAGAAGTTGCGTCAAGCCTTGGCAGAAAGCCAAGCGGAACTCGCTAGTTTTCATCCTGCTGGTTTGGGATTGTTTAAGAAGAAAAATACCTAGGCACTCTAATATCAATTAAACGATTGAATAGCGTGTTAAATGGTATAAGTAGACAGTAAACTATTCTAGGAGTCTAGACTATTTTCAAAGACTTTATGTTAATATGATTTCAGTATAGTTTGTCTTGTCGTTAAGAAGGAGCTTCCTATGTCCGCCTCTGAAATTATTGCCAATGCTCAAGAACGTATGAAAAAAGCCATTGCCGCCACCCAAAACGAACTCGCCACCCTGCGTTCAGGGCGTGCCAACCCCAGCTTGCTCGATCGTGTCATGGTCGATTACTACGGAACGCCCACCCCTGTGCGTCAAACCGCCAACGTTTCTGTAACGGATGGGGTCACCATTGTGATTCAACCTTACGATAAAAGCATCTTAGCAGAAATTGAAAAAGCCATTGCCAAATCCGATTTGGGCTTAACCCCCAATAATGACGGTGCGGTGATTCGTATTTCAACGCCGCCTATGTCCATGGAACGTCGTAAAGAAACCTGTAAAACCGTTGGAAAAGTGGGCGAAGACGGCAAAGTTGCCATTCGTAATGTGCGTCGTGATGCCATGGATGAACTGAAAAAGCTCGAAAAAGCGGACGGCATTTCTGAAGACGAAATCCGTGGACATCAAGACAGTATTCAAAAGAAAACCGACAGCTTCATTAAAGAAATTGACCAAATTGTGGCCGCCAAAGAAGCGGAAATCATGGAAATCTAGGGCATGTTCACCCCCCCACCCAACGACGATTCCATTCAAGTGACGGAAAACACCCCTACACCCAAAGCGTCTAAAAAAGGACGTGTTAAAATGGGGCTTTTGCTAGGTGCCTTTTTCTTGATGATGGTCGGCTTAGGAGGCTGGTTTTTAAGCGTCGGCTTTTTTGTGGCGATGAGCTTTGCCTTTCAAGAACTCAAAACCCTCTTAAAATCGCAAAAAGTATTTGTGTCTCCCACGATTTATTATGCGTCTTTGACGTGTTTTGTGTTGTTGGCACACGCCCATAATAAGTTCGGCTGGATGTGGGCGGTCATGATGCTCGCCACCACGGTGGCGTCTTTTCAATGGCTCTTTCACCAGCCTCGTCGCACCTTTGTGGATTTAAGTGCCACACTGTTTACCTTGTTTTATTTGGGTGTATTACCTGTACATACGCTTCTATTAAGGGGTGAAGGGGTGCTAGCAGGTGAACCCTTATTACAACAAGACGGCTTACATTATATGGTTTGGGTGCTAATGGTGGTTATGGCATCAGATGTAGGGGCCTATTATTTCGGAAAAGCATTCGGTCGGCATTTGCTGTACCCTGAATTGAGTCCAAAAAAGACGCAAGAAGGGGCGTTAGGGGGCTTGGCGACAGGGGTTATAGTGGGTTTGGCTTATGCGTATTTCATTGGTTTTTCGCTACAGCACGCCTTTATTATGACGACACTGGTCATTATTTCGGCGGCTTTAGGGGACTTGGTGGAATCCAAACTTAAGCGAGAAGCGGGCATCAAGGATTCAGGCTTTTTACTCGGTGGGCATGGTGGTTTTTTAGATCGCATGGACAGCTATATTTTTTCCATTCCCGTGGCGTATTACTACATCCATTGGGTGGTGCATCACGAAGGCATTTGGAAAGAATTGGTGACATTTGGGCAGAAATTACTGGACTTTAACATTCATCTTTAAAGAGTTTAAGAAAGACGCTATTTTTATGAATCCTACGGCTTTTACATGTTCTGAAGAACGCATCCATGAGATCGACCAGCTCCTTTCGATACTAGGTTTGAGTCCCACGACGCAACATCATTTATATCATCAGGCGTTGACGCATAGTTCGTATACGTATGAAAATAAGTCCGCAGACTCCGACAATTACGAACGTCTTGAGTTCTTGGGCGATGCCGTCTTAAAATTGTGCATCAGCCAGATATTGTTTGACCGCTTTCCTGAGTATCGAGAAGGCGATTTGACCAAGATTCGTGCGGTGGTGGTGAGCGATGCGACTTTAGCAGAACTCGCCAAAGAACTCAAGCTCGGGGATTACATGATCTTCGGCGTAAGTGAACGTCGTAGTGGCGGGGCGGGAAAAACATCAAGCTTGGCGTGTGCCTTTGAAGCCTTATTGGGGGCTTTGTTTTTGGACGGCAAAATGCCCGAAATCCACCGCTTGTTGGACGATTTAATGGTGGAGATGATCACCGATATTGATCTCAACAAAACGAAAGACAATTTCAAGGCGGTTTTGCAGGAATATTCGCAGGGGGAAGGTTTGGGCTTGCCTGATTATCATATCTTGGG
>JAJTHC010000281.1 GCA_021299615.1 Vampirovibrionales bacterium | reverse complement strand
TAGCGTTTAAATCTAATGCAAAACACCGCAATAATTCCCGAAATTTACGTTCAGAAATGTGCGACTGTTTATAATACTTGTTTTTGCCTGTAGTCATAATGCTTTAGCCTATCATAAAATTAGCTAAAGTTTACCAGACCCTCCCTTGATTATGTTCTTTAGCCAATACCCCAACTTCTTCTAAGGGTTCAATTTGTCTTTCCAAATGCTCAATAGGGGGATGCTTCCAATCAACCACTCCTTGACGCTGAACGGTGGATGGGCTGGGCTTTAAAGCGGGCATTGAAAAAGAAGGTGACATTAGCTTCATCAGAAAAAAACTTTCTATTCTAGAGAGACTGAAGAGAGAAACAAACTAAAAGCCCAAGACCTCTTGCATGGCACGCATGACACGTACAGGATGAGGCATATACACCGATTCCAAACTATAGGGGTAGGGCGTGTCCAACCCAGCGACTCGCTTAATCGGAGCCTTTAAGTATTCCACCGCTTTTTCAGCGATAATCGCCGAAATTTCCGATCCGTAACCACCTGTTTTAGGGGCTTCATACACCATTAAGGCACGCCCTGTTTTGCGAACACTGGCTAAAATACTGGCTTCATCAATCGGTGACAGCGTTCTTAAATCGATGATTTCAATGCTCACGCCGTCGCTTTCTTGCAATTTAGTCGCAGCGGCTTGGCAAATATCCACCATGGCACCGTAACAAAAAACGGACAAATCCTTACCTGCTTGCACCAAACGAGCAGGCCCTAAAGGAATAGGCGTTGGGTCAACTGGCACTAAACCCTTCGGCGAACGATACAAACGCTTCGGTTCCATAAATAAAACAGGGTCAGGCGATTGGAGGGCAGACAACAACAAACCTTTCGCATCGGCAGGCGTAGAAGGAATGACGACTTTAATACCTGGAGTTTGCGTGAAGTAAGCTTCAGGGCTTTGAGAGTGATAGGTACCCCCACGAATGCCTCCACCGTAAGGCGTACGAATTACCATGGGGCAGGCACAATCTCCCCCACTACGATAACGCAATTTCGCCACTTCAGACACAATCTGATCAAAGGCTGGAAAGATATAATCAGCAAACTGTATTTCAGCAACAGGGGTCATGCCCGCCACCGCCATCCCATAAGCAGATCCGATAATGCCTGCTTCGGTTAAAGGCATATCGATGACTCGTGCTTCACCAAATTGAGCCTGTAAGCCTTCCGTCGCTCGAAAAACGCCCCCACTTATGCCCACATCTTCACCAAACACAATCACGTTGGGATTGCTTTCTAGAGCTTGGAACAAGGCTTCATTGATGGCTTGCACCATGGTAATCGGCGTTTCAGGATTACGTTCTATAAGGGATGAGGTCATTTGTGAAGAAGGTGTCATGGTGGCGTTCATGTCAAAGCACTTTCATAAATAAGGGCAAACAATACTATAAAGGGAAGGCTCCAGGGTGGGGCAAGCTTAGCCCCTGCTCATGAGCCAACAAGTCATCCAGATCCGCTTGCAATGTCGCAGGGATTTCGGCATAAACGCCTTCAATCAGCGTTTGCCAATCAGGCAAAGGCGTTTCTTGGGCGATTTTCGTCGCTTCTAAGACATCGGCTTCCACTTGAATTTTAAGGGCATCCACTTGCGGAAGACTCAACACGCCCTTTTCGAGCAAAAATGCTTCAAAGCGAGGGATGGGGTCTTTATCGATCCATCCGTCCATTTCGCCTTTAAGGCGGTAACGGGCATCATCGTCGGAAGAGGAATGCGGATTTAAACGATAGGTCACAAGTTCTAATAAAGCAGGGCCTTCGCCTCGTCTGGCACGTTCTGCCATAGCTAAAGTCGTTTGGTAAACGGCTAAAACATCGTTACCGTCCACCCTTAAGGCTTTTACGCCGTAACCCACGCCTTTGTCTGCCAAGTATTTCGCCCCTGTTTGTTGAGACACATGCAGGGAAATGGCGTAATGGTTATTGACACAGAAAAACAAAGCGGGGGCTTTTTTCGCACCTGCGACCGTTAAAGCAGAATGAAAATCGTTAGCGGAAGTTGAACCGTCGCCGAAATAGGTGACGGCGACATCATCGGTGCCTTTGGCTTGAGCAGCAAGGGCTGCTCCGCTAGCGTGGACGATTTGCGTACCAATCACGCTAGAAACAGACGCATAATAAAGGTGATGGAAGCTATAGTGATTCGGCATTTGATGCCCCAAAGAAACATCTTTCGCCGAACCAAAAATCTGATGAGCCAAGCTTTCTAAGTTCGCTCCTCGCCATAGGGGAATCCCTGGTTGACGGTAGGCAGGAAAGACCCAATCGGTAGCACGCAATGCCGCCACTGTACCCACTTGCGTGGCTTCTTCACCTTTTGTGGTGACGCAAAAGCTGATGCGTCCGCTACGTTGAAGCTTCAGGGAACGTTCATCCCAAAAACGAAGGGTAAGCATAAGCGTATACATTTTAAGCAAGACTTCATTAGAAGGCATCTCCCCTTGTGGGTCAAAACCAATAAGTGCTTGGGTCGATTGCGTTTGAGAAGAAGCGGAAACGGTCATGGTGAAGGCAACTCCTAGCAAGGCTGTAGGCTACACACTTAATTCTAACATACCCAAAAAAAAATGCTAGTTTTGAAAAAGAGCCATCCCATTGAATTTATAGAAAGCTCTAAACTTGGCTATTAAGTATTCATGGATTAAATAACGCATGGCTTTTTGGTTGACACTGCTTTACGTTTGCTATACGCTAAACATAGCTTAATACCACTTCTTAGTTTAAATGGCGTCTGGCGTCTTCGTTGTCGCTACGATTCTCGATGTGCTTATGTACGTTTGTGTACACCTCACACATCTGCGAGTCTAGGCTCCTAGAATCCCCCTATACGCTATTCAATCTAAGAAATGGTATAAGAAACAGGTTTTCTCGCCTATGTTTCTGAGCCTATGTTACTGTTTGTGTTGTTCGTACTTGTATGCGGGCAACAAACCTAATGAGGAGAATCGCCTTGGCAGTTCTACAACACTTGACCTTACCTATGAATGAATCTTTAGAAGCTAATTTTGCGGCTTTACTTGAAAAGAGTTTTAACGCCGAAGTCCGTATGGGATCTTTGTGCGTAGGTAGTATTTTGCGTATTGAAAAAGACGGCCTGCTTGTTGATGTTGACGGCAAGTACGAAGGCTTCGTACCGATGAAAGAAATCCCGAATGCCAATACGGCTGAAGATTTGCTGGAAAACTTTCAAGTGGGTGCAAATCTTGAATGCTTCGTTTTAAGAGACAATGAAGAGCATCATCAATACGTTTTGAGCTTACGTCGCGTGCAACAAGTGAAGAACTGGGAAACCCTAAATCAAGCCAAAGAAGACCAAACCACGATGCAAGCGACTATTTTAGGCGTGACCAAAGGTGGTATGTTAGCTTCTGTTATGAACATTAAGGGCTTTATTCCATCGAGCCAATTACGAGTGACCAAGTCCTTAGACGATCTTTCAGGCGAAGAATTGCCTGTTAAAGTCTTGGAAGTCGACAGCAACCGCAACAAGCTGATTTTAAGCCATCGTCAAGCTGTTTTTGAAATGAAGGCGGCTATGCGTGCAGATACCCTTAAAGAGCTTGAAGAAGGCACGATTGTTACAGGTGAAGTTGTTAAAATTACCGATTTTGGTGTCTTTGTGGACATCAACGGCATCGATGGTTTACTGCCTTTGTCTGAAATCACATGGCGACGTATTAAGCATCCTAGCGATGTCATTACCTTGGGCGAACATGTGACGGTACAAGTCTTAACCGTTGACCATGACCGTCAACGTATTAGCTTGAGCTTGAAGCGTATGGAAGCCGACCCTTGGACGGTAGTGGATGAAACCTTTCAAGCAGGGCAACAGGTAGAAGGCCGTATTTCCAAGCAATTGGCTAGTGGTGTTTTGGCTGAATTGGCGTCTGGTGTGGAAGCCTACTGTGCTTATGGGCAACATGGACGCATCTTCGAACAGGATGCTATCTACAACTTTGAAGTGGTGTCTATTGCTGCTTACGATCGTCGTATTACCTTGGCTTACAAGCCTTTCAAAGCAGAAGACTAGCTCTTCATTTTAATTTTGAAAAGAGGGAGCCACTTTTTGTAGAGGCTCCCTCTTTTGTTTGTCGTTTTTCTTATATGGTGTTTTAATACCAATTAAACGATTGAATAGCGTATATAGCTGAATTTAGAGTTTTCTGTACAGTAGGCTAGACTAGGAGCCTAGATTATTTTGTGAGGGCGTGTAGACAGACCTACATAACAGAACAAAATAATCGTAGCGACAACGTATAGACACTGTACAGAAAATTATC